>CAJXIC010000053.1 GCA_913054385.1 uncultured Pseudomonadota bacterium | reverse complement strand
AGCCTCGTAGACGTCGGACCAGCCGAACTCTGCGTCGCTCTCCCCCTGCATCCAGACGAGGGTGGCCGACGCAAGCACCTCCCCCTCGGTAGCTTCCCGCAGCTTCGACAGCAGGTGCTCGTAGCGAGCGCCGGCCTCGGTCAGCAGGTAGAGCGAAACCGCAAAGCGCCGGCGGTAGGCCGGGTGCGCCAGAAACTCCTCGCGCGAGAGCCCGCCATTTCCGTTCGCGTCGAGGCGTGAAAATTCGCTGGGGCTCCAGTCTGCAAGGCGGCTGCCAGCGAGTTCAGCGAATGAGATCTCGCCGCTGGCATCGCGATCGTTGCGATCGAAGTCTTCTTCCCACTGGTGAATCGTCGGCGAGAGCTTCCTGGCTTCCACCTCGCTCTCCGGCAATTGCCAGCCGCGATCCCAAGACTGGATCGGGAGCGAAGCGAAGGCATCCTTCACCACGATCACGCGCTCCGCCCCGAGCGCCTCGGCAACCGCCGGCACGAAAGAGACGGCCGGATCGAGGCGCGCCATGTTCGACTGCCCGGCCAGCACGAAGAGGTGTTTGCCCTCGACGTCCGCGGAGCAACCGACGCACGAAGTGACGATGGCCACCGCCGCAAGCCACCCCGTCGCGCGATCGGACCACGTCGTCGCGACCCGCGGACGCGGCCCCCGCCCCCGGGCCTCGTGGGACACGATCCTCGGCGACGGATCGAGGCCCACTAGGCTTCAGAGCGCCCGAACTCGAGACCCTCGAAGTCACCCGACGCGCGCCACTTCGCCAGCAGCTCGAAGAACTCGATCGAGCCTCCGCCGTAGGGCACGGCCTGGGCGGCGCTGGAATCGCGCTCCTGGCCCTCGTTGTTGTAGTAGCCCGGCGTGCACTCGGGACCGCCAAGGGCGCCCAGCGCACCGGCCCCCTTTTCGATGATCAGCTTCGCCCAGGCCTCCTCGGCCTCGCGCGTCACTTCCACCTTCGTTGCACCCACCTCGAGGGCGTGACCCACGATGTAGGCGATGTGCGTCGTCTGTTCCTCGAGCAGGTGCGGAAAGTTCGCGGTAAAGGCCGCCTGCAACATGTGCATCACGAAACAGTTCGGAAAATCGTGGCTCTGCATTCCGTGAAGGCTCTGCATCCCAGCCTCCCACTTCTGCTCGAGGGTCCGCCCGCCCCGCCCGCGGATCTGGTAGCCAGCGCGTCGCGAATACGCAGTCCCGACTTCGAAGCCCGTGGCGTAGATGATGCAATCGACTTCGTATTCGACTCCCGCCACCACCAGCCCCTTCTCGGTGATGCGCTCGACACCCTGGCCGTCGGTATCCACCAACTCGACGTTGGGCCGGTTGAAGGTCGGCAGGAAGTCGTCGTTGAAGGTCGGTCGTTTGCAGAACATCTGGTAGTAGGGCTTCAATTTGTCGGCGACCGCCGGATCGTCCACCAACTCGTCCACCCGCTGCCGGATCTCGTTCATCTTCTCGAAGTTGGCCATCTCGAGAATCTTCGGGACGTCGGGGGCGCCCTCCTGCATGGCATCCTTGAAGCGGCGGATCATCTTGCCGATCAGGTCGGTCCAGCCGTCGTCCACGAGGTCTTCAGGCTGGGGCACGCCGGAGACGAGACCGTTGAAGTTCTCCATGCGTTGCTTGTGCCAGCCGGGATCGAGACTCGCGGCCCAATCGGGGTCGGTGGGCTTGTTGCCGCGCACATCCACCGAGGAGGGCGTGCGCTGGAAGACGTAGAGTTGCTTCGCGGTCTCGCCCAGGAAGGGCACGCACTGGATCGCCGTGGCGCCGGTCCCAATCACCGCCACGGTCTTGTCGTGGAGACGGTCGAGACCGCCGAGGGGGCCGCCGCCGGTGTAGTCGTAGTCCCAGCGGCTGGTGTGGAAGGTGTGGCCCGCGAAGTCCTCGACCCCGGGAATGCCAGGCAACTTCGGACGGTTGAGGGGGCCGTTCGCCATCGTCACGAAACGCGCACGCAGCGTGTCCCCGCGATCGGTGGTGACGATCCAGCGTGAAGCCTCGTCGTCCCAGGTGAGGTCCGTCACCTCGGTCTCGAAGAGCGCACCTTCGTAGAGCCCGTAATGCCGCCCCAATTTCTGGCTGTACTCGAGGATTTCTTTGGCGAAGGCGTACTTCTCGGTCGGGATGTAGCCGACCTCCTCGAGCAGCGGCAAGTAGATATAGGACTCGATATCGCACTGGGCGCCGGGGTAGCGGTTCCAGTACCAGGTGCCGCCGAAGTCGCCGCCCTTCTCGATGATCCGCAGATCCTCGATCCCCGCGTCGCGCAGGCGCGCCCCCATCTGCAACCCGCCGAAGCCCCCGCCGATCACCAGCACCTCGACGTCCTCGGTCAACACCTCGCGCTCGAGGCGCTGCTCGACGTAGGGGTCTTCGAGGTAGCGCGCGAAGTCGCCCACGACCTCGATGTACTGATCGTTGCCATCGGGGCGCAACCGCTTGTCGCGCTCGGCGCGATAGCGCTCGCGCATGGCGGTGGCATCGAAATCGTCGGGCAGGCCTGGCTTCGGATCCTCGGAAGGGGAGGACATGCTGTGGGCTCTCCGGGCGGGCGCGGCGAGGATACCGATAAACGGCGCTAGCGGAACATGCTCGGGATCACCATCTCGCGGGGCGGCCCCCCATTTTGCCCCGGCCAACGCGAGCTGCCGATGGTGTCGGCAAAGGGCCAGAAGGCATCGGGGTCAAGCGGGCCTTCGCGCGTGATGTCGCGACTGGTCATGCCCGCGGTCGACAGGTAGGCCTTCGCCGGGCCGGTCATCGGCAACAGATCCGCGATCGGATCCCACGGGCTCTCGAGCAACTTCAACTCGCCCTCCACCGTTTCCCGGTAAACGGGTGCGAACCCGGTCTTCACGAGCACGACGTGGGGAGGGAAGTCGTAGGACTTCTCGGCGCCACCCACCGCGCGCGAGTACTTGATCCAGAATTCGTTCTCGACGTGTGCCTCGGGGACGGGCGCGGCGCCGACCGTCTTGCCGCTGAACTCGAGGAAGGTGTAGCCCTGGTGGCTGCAGCGAGCGCGAACGGTGTCCTCGACGCGGTAGTAATCGATCTCGCAGGGGAACTTCGGCTGGCCGTTGGTCTCCTTGCTGATGTAGATCGCCGATTCCTGGTCGATGCCGTAACCCACGACGTAGTCGCCGGGCGTGCCGCGGTAGTCGGCGTCCACCGCAATCACCACACCGAACTCGGGCTCGTCGGGAACCGGGAAGCAGTAGATCGAAAGGTGCACCTGCGCTTCTTCGCCCGGCTCGATGCCGGGGGGCAGGAGTGCCGCGATCTTCTCCGGGGCGGTCGGATAGTCGATCTTCAGAATCGGCCAGCCGATGATCTCGCCGGGGTTGATCTTGAGGGCGTTGGGGTCGACGGTCATGTTTGGGGCCTCGCTCGGTTCGCGCGAGTGCGCGGTGGGTGGGTGACTTCCAAAAACCAAGAGGGTTGTGGGAGTCCGGGCAGCACCTCGGAGCATAGCCGCGCAGCGGCTGGGGGCCGCTGACCCGTAAAGCGACTCAGCGGGGCGAGAACCCCGGGGAACCCGTTTCTGGCCTGCGAGTCTGGTCCAGCATGAGAGTCAGCGGCTTTACCGTTCGACCTTCGGCCAGTTCGATCTGACTTCGATCCGGTTGGTCCCCGAACCCGGCAGTGCCGCGCTACTGGCGCTGGGCCTCGGCGCCGCGGGTCTCACCCGCCGGCGCTCGTAGCGACTCGTTCAAGAAGCTCAGCGCGTCCTCGAAGGCGCGCTCGCGCACGGCTTCGTCGCGGCCGACGAGGTAGCCGGTCTTCACGCAGTGCGAGACGCGCAGGCCACTGGTGAGTCGAGAGGCGATGCGCTCCTCGCGCGAAGCCTCGAGACCGTAGTCGACCAGTCGCTCGCCATCGACGTAGGGCACGCCCGAGGCGTCGTAGCGCCACTCGCAGCCTTCGACGTAGGGGGCCCCCTCGATCATGCGCCGCGGTGCATCGTTCTCCCAGGCATGGCCCGCACCCTCGTAAACCACCGCCTGCACCGACACCCCGATGTCCCGAAGTTCTCGCTCCCGCGTCGCGCACGCCTCGAGGTCATTGGAAGCATCCTCGGTGCCCCGCAGTGTGAGCAGTGGAGCGCCGTTCGTCTCGCGGGTGCCAAGAACCTGAAAGCACGGGCCGTAGACGTCGATGTGAGCGGCGAAGCCCGGGTGCTCGGGAGCGAGCGCACGGCGAAAGCGATCGTCGAGCGCAAGCCGGGCCGCCATCCCGCCGTACGAAAAGCCCATCAAGCCGATGCGATTGGCGTCGATCCGGGGATGCGTCGAGAGCAGCTGGAGTGCTCCGAAGGCGTCGGTGATGAGATCGAACTCGGTCACGCTGCCGGTGCGGAACAGGTAGTTGCTCTCGTCCGCGAGCCCGCGCGGCGCGTAGTACTCGACGACGAAGGCCGCCATGCCGTGCTGGTTGAGGAAGGCGGCGTAGTCGTGCTCGCGTCCCGGCTTGATCCCGCCGCTCCCCGGCAGCAGGATCATCGCCGGAACCGGCCCCTCGGCGCCTTCCGGGAGCGTGAGCCAGCCCTGCCCCGTGGTGGGCCTTCCCTTCTGCCCGGCCAGCAGCACCTGGAAATCGAAAGGGCTGTGGCTGGCGAAGAAAATTTCGCCCTCGTCTCCGTCCGCGAGCTGCACCCGCGGCTCCGGCCAGTCCGGGAACGCCGGCTGGAAGGCCTCGACGATCTGCGTCTGCACAGCCCTCAATTGAAGCAGCGCCACGAGCCCCAGCGCGACGCACACCACCCCGACGACGACCCATCCCCATCGCATGATTCTCAATTGCTCCTGTGCAGTCGTCGCCCGCTAACCCGGGCAGACCGCCCGCGACTCGAAACGCTGGCGCACGCCGGCGCACAGCGCCTCGAAGATCGCCTCGCGCTCTGCCTCGTCTTCGTCGATTTCGAGCTTCACCCCGAAACCGTGCGTGCGTGCCATTTCTTCGGCGGCACGCAGACGGGCGGACCCGCGGCGTTGCATGCCCGCCGCAACACCCGGGACGAAGCGGTGCGCCGAACCGATCACCACCCCGGCAGCGCGCAGCGCCTGAAGCATCGGGTCCCGTGTGCCGGCATCGCGCACCCCGAACCACTCGGGACCCGACAGGTGTAGCCAGAGGTTCCGAATGAAGGTGCGGCGGCGGCCCCCGAACCCCAGCATCCCCGCCACCACGTCGACCATGCGATCGAGGGTGGGCGCCCCGGCGAGTTCGGGAAAGGTCTGGTGGGCCACCAGCGCGCTCCAGAGTTCGCGCTCCTCCTCGAGGGAAGCCGTGAGCAGACGCTCGTCGATGCCGATCAGGTAGCCGACGTAGCGCCACAGGTGGTGGTGGGCGCGCAGATCGTCCGGGGAGAGTCGCACTCCCAGACGCGAGATCGAGCGCAGGTTGAGATAGTCGAAGAGCCCGAGTGTCATGCCCAGCATCGTCTGATCGATCGGCGTGCCGCAGAAGGCTTCACTGAAGCCGGGGCTCTTGCCCAACCAGGATCGGATCGAGCCGTGCAGCAGGCGAACGCGCACCGCGGTCTGAAAGCCCAGCGAGCCCGGCTCGAGACCGCCCGGCTGCAGAAGCGCCGCGATGAAGGCGCCGGTCTCCTGGATCCGGCGCCCGGGGTTGCTGCCGAGGCGTCCCGTCGACTGGGTCACGATGGCCGCCCGCGTGAACAGCCCCCCGGCAAAGAGACTGTGCGTCAGCGACAACCCATAGTGCCGCGAGTAGGCCAGAGCCAGGCGCTGCCCCTGCTCGAGCAACTGCGGCTCGAACCAATCGGGCCTGTGCCGCGCCCGCTCGAAAAATTCCTGAGCCCGGGGCTCGCCGGTGGCGGCGAGAGCCTCCAGGCGCTGCAACTGCGAACCGTCGGCGTCGTAGGCGTCTTCGTGCAGCGCAGCGGTGGCGCGGTCTGCCACCGGATCGCCCTCGAACATCAATTCGTCGAGCAGCGCTTCGCTGAAACGGTCGCTGTAGCCGGCATTGCCACGGTCTACGAGATCTCCGAGGTCCCTCACGTCTTTCGATTCCCCCTTCGTTCCTGACACTGCCACGATCACGCCGTCCAATTTTCGGTCCTGAGTCGCAAGCGCTCGAAGGCCGAGTCCGCCGTCACCAGGATCAGATCGTACGCGATCGCGTGCGACCCGATCGTATTTTAATTTGCGATCTGCTGTGGAGGGAGAGAACAGGTATGGTGGATTTCATGATCGAAATCACCCGGGACGCCGGGGTCGCCACCATCACCCTGCGCCGCCCGGAAGCGAAGAACGCCCTCACCCTAGCCGACTTCACAGAACTCGAGGCGCGTCTTCGCGAGGTCGCGAACTGCGCCGAGGACCGTGTCTTGATCCTGACCGGTGCCGGCGACGCCTTCTGCTCCGGGGCGGACCTCTCTGGCTCCCCCGATGCCGCGGCGCGACTCGCCGAGGGCCCGGTCGGCCTAACTGAATGGGTCCGCACCACCACCGCCGCCGCGCTAGCGCTCCACCAGTTGCCCAAGCCTACGATCGCCGCGGTCAACGGCGTGGCCGCTGGCGGCGGCTGCAATCTGGCGCTCGGCTGCGACCTCGTCTTCGCAGCGGCGTCGGCGCGCTTCGTCCAAATTTTCGTAAACCGCGGGCTGGCGCTCGACTACGCGGGCAGCTGGCTGCTGCCGCGTCTCGTCGGGTTGCAACGCGCGAAGGATCTCGCCTTCCGCGGCGACCCGGTGAGCGCCGAGGAAGCCCTCGCCATGGGATTGGTGCTCGAAGTCGTACCCGACGACGCGCTGCTCTCGCGCGTCACGGACTATGCTCAAGGCCTGGCGGCGAAGCCGCCCGTCGCACTCGCATTGATCAAGCGCGGCCTCGACCGCGCGACCCATTTGAGCTTCGAGGAAGCCCTCGAGTACGAAATCGAGAGCCAGGCCGTGTGCATGGGCACCGAGGATTTCCGCGAGGCCATGAGCGCGTGGCTCCAGAAACGCAACGGGGAGTACCACGGCCGATGACCCTTCCCAAGACGACCCTGGCGATGGTGCTGACCGAGACCCGCACCCTCGAGCCGAGGGACCTGCCGCTGCCTGATATTGACGACGACTCGGGGCTGATTCGGATCGAGGCCTGCGGCATCTGCGGCAGCGACTACGAGCAGTTCGAAGGCGTACTGCGCACACCGATGCCGGTAGTGCCGGGGCACGAACCGCTCGGCGTGGTGGCTGCCATCGGCGACCGCGCCGCCCAGCGCTGGGGCGTCGACGTCGGCGACCGCATCGCCGTCGAGACGATGCTCTCGTGCCGTCACTGCGGCCCCTGCCTAGGCGGTTCGTACCACCTGTGCGACTCGCGCCGCATCTATTCCTACATCCCGCTGTCGGAGGGTCCCGGGCTCTGGGGCTCTTACGCCCAGTACATGTACCTCGACCCGAACTGCGTGGTGCACAAGGTCGACCCCACGCTTTCGCCGCAGACGGCGGTGATGTTCAACCCGCTGGGCGCGGGCTTTCGCTGGGCAGTGGAAATGCCTGGGACCGGCCCCGGCGACACCGTCGTGATCCAGGGGCCGGGGCAACGCGGCCTCGCCAGCGTGCTCGCCTGCCGCGAGGCGGGTGCGAAGCAGATCATCGTCACCGGCCTCGAAGCCGACGCTTCGAAACTCGAACTCGCCCGGGCCTTCGGCGCCGACGCCACCATCGACGTGCAGAACGAAGACCCGGTGCAGCGGGTGCGCGAACTCACCGATGGGCGCGGCGCCGACATCGTGGTCGACGTCTCCTCTTACTCCACCCTGCCCGTGGTGCAGGCGATCGACTGCGCACGCATGGGCGGCACGGTGGTGCTGGCGGGCATGAAGGGCTTCAAGGAAATCCCGGGCTTCATCTCGGACAAGATCGTGGTGAAGGAAATCACCATCAAGGGCGCCATCGGCGTCACGAGCACCGGCTATGCCAACGCGATCCGCCTGCTCGAATCGCGCCGCACCGACATCGAGCGCATGCACACCCACGATTTCGATCTGCGCGACGCCGAGCTTGCGATCCGCACCCTCGCCCGCGAAATCCCGGGCGACGAGTCGATCCACTCCTGCCTGATCCCGGAAACTTGAGGAAGGAACCGATGAAGGAAATCCAACGCTGGGTCGAAGAGTCGCCCTACAGCCAATTTCTGGGGTTGTCGCTCGAACACCTCGACGAGAAGAGCGCGCGGCTGGTGCTGCCCTACCGGGACGAGAACTCGAACCCGGGGAAGGTGCTGCACGGCGGCTGCGCTGCGTCGATTGGCGCCATCGGCGGCCAGGCCGTCGCCCGTGCCGCCCTCGGTGCCGACACCGGCCCGTGGCACACCGCCCAGATGCAGGTGAGCTACCTGGCCGCCGCGATCGGTGAGGACGTGATCGCCGAAGCTGAACTGCTGCGCCGCGGCAAGGAACTCTGCTTCGTGGCCATCGCCGTCCACACCCGAGACGGCAAGCCGATCGCGCGCATCAACACCACGGTGCGCGGGCGCGTGGGTGCCGCGCCGGCCCTGACCTCCCAGTCGGCGGGAGACCACGGCGAGGCCGACCCCGGATCGATGGGCCCGCACATCGCGAAGGTCCCCTTTATCGGCAACCGCGGCATCCAGGTCGAACACATGACGGGAGGCACCTCGCGGCTGGTGATGCCGGCAAGCAAAGCCAACGCCGATCTCGGGGGCGGCGTGCACGAGGGCGCGGTCCTCGCACTCCTCGATACCACCGGGGCGATGGCGGCCTGGGCGGAGTGCGGCCCCGGACCCTACAAGGCCTCGACCCCCTCGATGCAGCTGCAAAATCTAGCGCCGGCATCCGACGCGGATCTGGTGGCCTACGGCCGCTGCGTGCAGCGGGACAACGAGATCTTCTTTTGCGACGTAGAGGTTGCGGAAGCCGCCAGCCACCGGATGGTGGCGCGCGGCACGGTGCTCTACCGGATCATCACCTGACGCCACCACCCACACCAGGAGGAACCCCCATGCCTATCAACCCCGAAGCCGTCGGTCTCGAGGGCGAGCCCCTGCGACGAGCCTGGAACTCGAAGGACGCCCTGCTCTACGCCATCGGCGTGGGCGCCGACACCGAAGAGTTGGCCTTCACCACCGAGAACACCAAGGACACCCCCCAGCGGGTGTTGCCCACCACCCCCAGCACCAGGGATTTTAATTCCTTCTGCTCCACTTCTTTTTGCAGTAGCTACAATGGAATCAATATATTTGTCAGAAACTTGTTTAGTAAATTTTTTTTTCTCTTCCCAACCTTTTGATATAATTTCT
>CAJXIC010000052.1 GCA_913054385.1 uncultured Pseudomonadota bacterium | reverse complement strand
TGCCGGGGCTCGTCGATGGACGCGTTTCGGAATGGGATGCACGCTGGCCCTCGGCTCTGGCCGGCATCGCAGCCGTGTTTCTCACGTTTCGACTGGGGTTGTCGTGGTTCGGTAGCCAAGGCGCCGCGCTCTACTCGGCGCTGATCCTGCTCGGTTCGTTTCGCTTCCTGCATCTGGCGCGCCGGGCGCAACTCGATGTGCTGCTGACCGCCTTCGAGCTCGTCGCCTGGCTCGCCTTCGCCCGCGCCGAATGCGGCCAGGGCAGCCGCCGCACGAACACGGCATTGCTCCATGCCGCCCTCGGAGCGGCCGTACTGACAAAGGGCCCCGTCGCGCTGCTGCCGCTGCTGGCGATCGCGCTCTACCTCGTGGTGTCCCGAAGGAGCCGAGAAATCCGGCAGTGGGTCCCCGCCTGGGGACTCTGCCTGTCGCTCGGGCCCGCACTCCTCTGGCTCGCCGCGGCCTGGTCGCTGGCCCCGCCGGACTTTCTCGAAGCTGCGGTGGTCGAAAACCTCTTCGGGCGCTTCTTCGCCGGCACCTCACACGACCGCCCCCTCTACTACTACTTCGTACAGTTTCCGATCGATTTCATGCCGGCCACGCTCTTGTGGCCGTTGCTGGCGCTCGAAGCCTGGCGCCGGCGCGGCCGCGCTCCCGACCGCGAGACCAACGGGTGGCGCGCCGCAGGCCTGTGGCTCGGGATCTTCTTCGTCTTCTTCTCGCTCTCCGCCGGAAAGCGGGGCCTCTACCTGCTCCCGGCCTTTCCGGCGGCGGCCCTGCTCTGCGGTGCTGCGCTCGACGCCGCCCTGCGCCGACGCACCCGGTTGCCAACGGCTCTGCGCTCGGCCCTCGGGATCGGTCTGCTGGCCACCGCGACGGCCGCTGCGGCGCTCGCCCTCGGACCGGGTGTCGTGGTGGCGCCGGGCTTCGCCCTGCCCCAGGCCTTGGGCGCGGCGCTATTTGCGATCGCACTGGCCGCCGCCGGCGGCGCCTGGCTTCTGCGAAAGTCGCCACGCGCAGCGCTCTGCCACGTAGCCATCGCCATCGGCTTCGTCCTCGCGGTGGAGGCCAGCGTGCTGGGCCTCGCCTACCCCGCCTTCGACGCGCAAAAATCTCCGCGCGCCATCGCCGCCGCCGCGAATCGATGGGCCGTCCCCGATTCTCGCATCGGCCTCTTCCACGAGCGCCCACTTCTCGGGGGTCTGCTCTACTACGGTCGCTTCTACGGCGACCGTCCCATCGAAACACTGAGCGATCCCCGCGAAGTCTCCGAATTCCTTCGCGCGGGACACGTCGTTGTCGTAAGCGAACGCGATCGCTCGAGCCTGGGCGCACTTCCGATCCGTGAAACGTTGCGCCGTGGTCGTCGTGCGATCCACGTGGCGCGCATCGCCCACGGGGACGACGCAACGCGCCGCGAGCCGCGCCGCACGACGCGCAACCTGTCGGGAGAGAGCGTTTTTCGCTAGTGTTGGCGCGCCAAAAGAGCGTCGCTTTTTTGCAACCCGATCGTCTCGATGTGCCTGCGCAAGCGATTGCCTCCGATCGGGCTCCTCGACCCGGATCCGCAAGGAGACCGCCGCCATGGCCGAAACCGCCAAGCTCACGCTCGGAGACAAAACCTACGAGCTGCCGATCCACGTCGGCACCGAGAACGAGCGCTCGATCGACATCACGAACCTGCGCGCCGAAACGGGTTACATCACCCACGATCCCGGCTACGGCAACACCGGCTCCTGCTTGAGCGCGATCACCTTCATCGACGGCGAGAAGGGCATCCTGCGCTACCGCGGCATTCCCATCGAAGAACTCGCCGAGAAGAGCACCTTCCTCGAGGTCGCCTACCTGCTGATCGTCGGCAACCTCCCGAAAGCCGGAGAGCTCAGCACTTTCACCGAGTCGATCCGCCGCCACACGATGATCCACGAGGACTTCAAGGCCTTCTTCGGCGCACTGCCGAAGGACGCGCATCCGATGGCCTCGTGCTCAGCCGCAGTCGGCGCCCTCTCCACTTTCTACCCGGATTCCCTCGACCCACGCGATCAACGCCAGGTCGAAATTTCGATCCACCGCACCCTTGCGAAGTTCCCGACCCTGGCCGCCTACGCCTACAAGCATTCGATCGGCCAGCCCTTCATGTACCCGAAGAACAGCCTCGATTACGTCGGCAACTTCCTCTACATGATGTTCGGCAACCCCTGCGAAGAGTACGAAGTCGACCCGGTGATCGAGAAGGCCATCGACCTGCTGCTCATCCTCCACGCCGACCACGAACAAAATTGCTCCACCAGCAGCGTGCGGCTCGTCGGCTCGTCGAAGGTCAACATCTTCGGCGCCATTTCCGCGGGCATCAACGCGCTATGGGGTCCGCTCCACGGCGGCGCGAATCAGCAGGTGATCGAGATGCTCGCGGCGATCCGCGACGAAGGCGTCACCGGTCGCGAATTCGTCGAACGTGCGAAGACCCGCAACGACACCTCGCGCCTGATGGGTTTTGGCCACCGCGTCTACAAGAACTTCGATCCGCGCGCGAAGATCATCAAGAAGGCCTGCTTCGACGTGCTCGATAAACTCGGCGTGCACTCGAAGATGCTCGAGATCGCGGTCGAACTCGAGGAGATCGCGCTCAAGGACGACTACTTCGTCGAGCGCAAGCTCTACCCGAACGTCGACTTCTATTCCGGCGTGATCTACAACGCGATCGGAACGCCGTCAAACATGTTCACCGCGCTCTTCGCGCTGGGGCGCATGCCCGGGTGGATCGCCCAGTGGTCCGAGCTGCACCGCGACACCGAATTCAAGATCGGGCGCCCGCGCCAGACCTACATCGGCGAGCCGCTCACCGCCTACACCCCGATCGCCGAACGCTGATCCGGCTGGCCCGGCGCTAGGAGTGGCTTGCGTGGGCGAGCTTCCCGCGTGGATCGAGGGACAGGGACTCGCCGCGGCACCCGAGCCGGACGGCGCTCTTGGCTGTCATACCACCGCCCGGGTCGAAGCCGGCGTGGCGCGCTTCGAAGCACACCACGTCGAGCGCCTCCAGCGCGACGCGCAGGCGCTGGGCTTCAGAACTCCGCCTGCAGAAGGCATCCTCGCCGCCTTTCGCGAACTCGGTGGGGCGGCTTTCGGCAAGGCAGCGGGCATCGTCCGCATCGATCTGCAGGCCCATCCCCCAAAGCTCGTGGCCCGAGCCCGCGCCCTTCGCCCCGACCGGGTGACCTGGCGCGCGCTCTCGTTCGGCGAGCCCCACCCCGGCCCCGGACGCTTTGCGGGGGTGAAACTCAGCGCCGAACCCGTACTCGATGCGGCGCGCGCTCGCCTCGCCAAGACTGACGCCGACGAGATCCTGCTGGCGGACCGCGCGGGTTTCTGGGTCGAGGGAGCGCGCAGCGCGCTGCTCTTCGAAAATGCTTCTGGCCAGCAATCAACACCGCATCCCAAACGCGGCGGCGTCCGCAGCATCGCCCTCGCAGTGCTCGGCGAGCACCTCCCCGACCTCCGCTTCGGAGACCTGCCGACCGCCTCGATCTTCGATGCGCGTGCCGTCGTGGCGCTGAACGCCGTACGCGGCGCACGCGCTCTCACCAGCCTCGACGGCAAACCTCTTGGAAGCGGCGGCCCCGGCCTCGCCGAACGGTTGAACGAAATTCTCTCCAGTTCTTGAGCTACGCTGCGCCGCCGACCACGCCATCGCGAGATGAGAAGAGAGGAAGAGGATGCAGATCGAAGGACTCGTTGCCGTCATCACCGGGGGCGGTTCCGGCCTCGGCGAAGCCACCGCCCGCGCGCTCCACGCCGGAGGCGCAAAGGTGGCGATCCTCGACCTTGCCCGCTCGAAGGGTGCCGAGATCGCCGACGAACTCGGCGAGAACGCGGCCTTCTGCGAAGCCGACGTTACCAGCGAGGAGCAGGTCAGCGCGGCCCTCGACGCGGCGATCGACGGCTTTGGCGCCCTGGGTGCCGCCATCAACTGCGCCGGAATCGGCTCCGCCGGCCGCACGGTGGGACGGGACGGCGCGCCCTTCGATCTCGGCATCTTCCGCCGCACCATCGAAATCAACCTGATCGGAACCTTCAACGTGATCCGGTTGGCGGCCAGTCGCATGGTCGAAAACGATCCGAACGCCGACGGCGAGCGGGGCGTAATCCTGAACACCGCCTCGGTGGCAGCCTTCGAGGGACAAATCGGCCAATGCGCCTACTCGGCCTCGAAAGGTGGCGTCGTCGGCATGACGCTTCCCATCGCCCGCGACCTCTCGCGCGCTGGCATCCGCGTGATGACCATCGCCCCGGGACTCTTCGAGACGCCCATGCTGATGGGCCTGCCCGAGCCGGCACGCGAAGCCCTGGGCCGGAGCATCCCCTTCCCGCCGCGCCTCGGCCGACCGACGGAGTTCGCTTCGCTGGCTTGTGAGATCGTGAAGAATCCGATGCTCAACGGCGAAGTAATCAGGCTCGACGGTGCCATCCGGATGCAGCCGAAGTAGCGGCCGGGGGTGCCGGGGCGGCACTACGGCAGGGGCATAGGGATGCCGGGGCGGCCGCGGTGCAGGGGATTCCGGCGAATGGCTCGCCCTTGGCGGAATCCATCTTGATTCGATCGCGAACGCTCGCGCTTGCGCCAGCACTTCAGGATGGCGAACGGGCTGCGCTTGATTTCGCCTGCACCCCCTGCACCGCGTCCGCCCCGCAAACGCGGTGGCGAAACGATGTAGCGGGCAGCCGGGGTCCCCCTCGAGAGAAGGGGTGGGTGGGCGGACGAACTCCGCCGAGGTGCGCGCGGAGATGGCCAGCGGGGTTGACGCGTTGCGCTACCGGAGTGGGTGGGGGGCGGACGGACTTTGCCGAGGTGCGCGTTGCGCTACCGGAGTGGGCGAGCGACTTCGCGGCTAGTGGTAGGTGGGCGGGGCGAAGATGGCAGTCAAGACTTCTTTGACGCTGGCTTCGTCGGCCGGAGGCGCGATCTCGAAGTAGCGGCGCAGGGGCGAAGCGTCGCAAAAGGTCGGGTACTCGGTTTCGAACTCGCCGATCAGACGGTCCATCACCTGCTCGGCGAGGGCCGCGTCGACGTCGGCGAGATAGACCACGGTTCGTTCACGCGTCATGCGAAAGATCCCATCTTCCATGCGCAGCGCGCTCTTTAAATACTCGATGAAATCCGGGAACAACAGGTCGCCCACCGGCGCGGTCAAGCCGACCATCACCGAGGTGAGCGAATGCCGCTGCGCCATCTTGGCAGCGCGGCTGACCAGGGCACGCAGGCGGCGGGGATCGTCGGAGGAAGACTTCGTCATCGGCTTCACGAGATTCATCATGCCCTTCCCATCGGCAGGGGCGCAAGAAAGCTTGAAGCGGGCGCAGAGCACCCCTCGGGGCCAGTTTGGCCCCACCTCGGCCGTCCCCTACCGTCCCGCCGCGCCGACTGCGCAGGCGCCGCCAGGAGGTCCCCGAGCCCGTGTCCGAAGCCCAGAACCTGCCCCCTCTGCGCCCGCCGAGCCGCGCTCTGGCGCGCGCCTTCGCCGGCCTCGCCGTGGCGATCTGGGGCCTGATGGTGCTGGGAGCCCTGGTACGGGCCCACGGCGCCGGCCTGGCCTGCCCCGACTGGCCGCTCTGCTTCGGCGACTTCGTGCCGCGCTTCGACCTGAAGGTCGCCTTCGAATGGTCACACCGAGTCGTCGCCGCCAGCATCGGGCTCCTCTACCTGGGCCTCGCCGCCACGCTCTGGCGCCGTCCGAGTACAAAGCCCGGGATGAAGAGACTGCTCGCGGCGGGCGCCGTGGTTCTGGCCGGGCAGGTCCTACTCGGCGCGCTCACGGTCTGGAAACTGCTGGCGGCCTGGTCGGTCACTTCGCACCTCCTGACCGCGAACATCTTTCTCGTGTGCGTGTGCCTGGTGGCCGTGCGGCTCTTCGAGGCCGCGTCGCCGTCGCGGCCCGTAGCGGTTGGACCGCGCCTGCGCGAAGCGGTCTCCCTCGCGATGGCGCTGCTGATCGTGCAGATCGCTCTTGGCGGCCTGGTCGCATCGAAGTACGCCGGCCTCGTGTGCCCCGAGTGGCCGACCTGCCAGGACGGCGTGTGGTTCCCGGGCTTCGAAGGCGCGCGAGGCCTACACCTGTTGCACCGCCTCGACGCCTATGCGCTGGTGATGCTGCTTGCGGGCTGCGCGGTAGCGGCCCGCAGAATCCCGCGGATCGGCACGGTCCTTTTCGCAGCCGCGATTCTCGCCGTGGTCCAGGGCGGCGTCGGCGTCGCCAATGTCCTGCTGCGCCTCCCGGTCGAAGTCACCGGCCTGCACTCGGCACTGGCCGCGGCGCTGGTGGCGATCCTGGCTCTCTCCACCGACGCCGTCTGGCGGCGAAGCGGCCGCCGCTGAAGCACGCCGATCGGCCCACGCCGGGGGCCGTCACCCGGGGGCGGTGCTACACCCCGGGGCACCCTGCAAAGGAGACCCGTATGCGAGCTTTCCAGATCTTTTCCGCGATGCCGCCCGAAGAGGCCCAAAAGGTCTTCGAGGGCATCGCCGAAAAATCTCCGGTCACCTTCCAGCAGGGCCTCGCGACCGCCTGCACCACGCTCAAGATCCGGCCCGTCTTCCTGAAGAAGCAGCCCTTCGAAAAGAAGGCGAAGCTGGTGCGGCGCGCTCTGTCGCAGGTGGCCTCCGACGACATCGCCGAGGAAATCCTCGCGGCCTACTTCCTCGAGTGTCGCAAGGATCTCCTGACAGGTTGGCTCGACGCCCTCGGGATCGATCACGAAGACGGAACCCTCGGCGAAGACAATCCCGCCGAGCCGGAAGCGAAGGCCCTGGCCAAGGCCCATCGCGCCTTTCTCGAAGCGGACACCGACAGCGACCGCGTACTGCTGGTGCGCGCCTTCGCGGCCCAGGCGGCCATCGACTGGCCCGGGCTCGACGGACTGATCGCGGCCGACGTTTAGGGCTGAACCCGCCGCGCGCGACCGCGATGGCGCTAGCTGCGGACGGTGATGGCCGCGTTGCTGATGATGGGAGCGCCGCGTTCCTTGGACTGGGCCGCGATCAGGATCTTCCCGTCCTCGTTCCAGTACGAGATCAAATAGGTCTCGCCCGGGAAGCCCACGCCCGCAAAACGTGCCTCATAGCCGGCGACCTTCGTCACGTCGCCGCCGAGGGCCGCGTCGACGACGGCCTTGCAGACCACGCCGTAGGAGCAGAGGCCGTGGATGATCGGCGTATCAAAGCCGGCCATTTTCGCGAACTCCGGGTCGGCATGGAGTGGGTTCTTGTCGCCCGAGAGCCGGTACAGCAGCGCCTGCTGGGGCAGGGTCGTGGTCTCGATGACGCCATCGGGATCGCGATCCGGTGCGACATTGCCGGCCTTCGGACCGGACTCACCGCCGAAGCCGCCTTCGCCGCGCAAGAAGAGCGAGAAGCGATTGGTGAAGAGGGGCTCCCCCTTCTCGTCGGTGGTGTCGACCTGCATCACCACCAGCGCCGCCTTTCCCTTGTCCCAGATCTCGGCGACCTTGCCGCGGTTGGTGATCGTAGCCTCGGGCGGGATGGGCCGATGGATCTCGAGTGCCTGCTCACCGTGGAGCAGCATCGCGAAGTTGAAATCGAGGCCGGGAACGTTTCCGAGGCCCCCCATCGAACCAAAGGTCGGAATCACCCCGAAACTCGGAAGCACTTTGAGATTTTTCTCATAGGTGTATTCGAGTTCGTTGGCATCGGTCGCCGGAACACCGGCCCCCACCCCGAGGTGATAGAGAATCACGTCGTCGGCGGTGTAGGTGTACTGGCTCTCGCCCAGTTCAAAACCAAGGGCCTTGCTCGGATCGATCGGCATTCAAGTCTCCTAGCTGCGCGTCTTCAACGCTTCCATGGCGGACTGCATCTCACCCGCGATGCTGTCGGGGATCACGAAGCCTTCGGTCTCGCGGATGGCATCGAGGTTGGCACCGATGTCTTCGGCACTGGGGTCGACGCCCTTCGGCGCGGTCCAGCCGGTGCCCAGACCGATGAAGATCCGGGCGTAGCGACCGCCGCCCACGTCGAAGATCTCGTGGGTAAGCTCGCAGGCCTCGGAGCAGAGGTAGGTCACGAGCGGGGTCACGTACTGCGGGTCGAGTTGTTCCGCCATCGGGCCAAGCAGTTGCTCGGTGAGCCGCGTGCGCGCGATGGGCGCGATCACGTTGCACTTGATGTTGCTCTTGGCGCCCTCGACGGCGAGCACGTTGGAGAGACCCACCAGGCCCATCTTTGCGGCGCCGTAGTTGCTCTGGCCGAAGTTTCCAAAAATGCCAGCGCCCGAGGCCGTGAATACGAAGCGGCCGTAGTTCCGCTCCTTCATCGCCCGGAAGGCGGGCTGGCTCACGAAGAAGGCGCCCTTCAGGTGGACGTCGAGCACGATCTCGAGGGCTGCGGGCTCGAGCTTCGCGAAGGACTTGTCGCGCAGGATGCCCGCATTGTTGATCACAATGTCGACCTGGCCGAAGTTGTCGAGCGCGGTCTGGATGATCGCCTCGCCCCCCTCGGGCGTCGCCACCGAGTCGTAGTTCGCTACCGCCGTACCGCCCGCGGCCTCGATCTCCGCGACCGTCTCGTCGGCCATCGAGTTGCCCGCACCGCTGCCATCTGCGGCGCCGCCAAGGTCGTTGACCACGATTTTTGCACCGCGGCGGGCGAGTTCGAGGGCGTAGGTTTTACCAAGGCCGCCGCCGGCACCGGTGATCACGGCCACGCGATCGTCGAAACGGATTTCGCTCATCGAGTCGTTCTCCTTCGTTGGGGATCCCGGTTCGCGCCAGCACCTTTCGCCGCGACGCACGCTGGCACCACGGGGGCGAAGCAAACCTGGGTCTTGCAGCGGAAGATGTTGGGGGTCTCGGCCTCGATCCGGTCCGCCGTAAAGAGCCTTCGATGTTCCGAAGCTTCGAGCGCGGGATCGGATGCGTGGCCGGGCCTCGCCGGCTCCAGCACTTCGCCGGGGGGCGAGCCGCGCGCAGCATAGCGAAGGAACGGCTCGGCGCGGGGGCCGCCTGCCCTATACTGCGCAGCCGATGACCAGCGCCCCTGAAGCCAGCTCCGGTGCTTCAAAGACTCGTTGGGCCCTGCTTGGCGCCGCCGCGGTGGCGCTGCTCGTAGCCGGACGGCAGCTCCCCCTCGAGACCTGGCTGGCATCGTTCGAAGCGAGTGTCGCGGCACTCGGCGCCTGGGGGCCGGCGGCCTTTGCCCTGCTCTACACCCTCGCGGCGCTGCTGTTGCTGCCCGGTGCCGCCCTCACCCTCGCGGCGGGCGCTCTTTTTGGGGTGGCGCTCGGCACCCTCACGGCGTGGATCGCCGCCACCGCCGCGGCCGCCGGAGCCTTCCTGCTGGCGCGCCACGGCGCCCGCAACAAGGTGGCCGCACGCGCCCGCAATCACCC
>CAJXIC010000051.1 GCA_913054385.1 uncultured Pseudomonadota bacterium | reverse complement strand
AAAAAAGAAAACCCGTCCCCGATTTTCCGTCCCCGATTTGGATCCCGTCAGACCAGATCGAATTCGAGGGCGCGCCAGAGGTAGAAGCTGCCGAGGCTGCGATAGGGTCGCCAGCGCCGCGTTAGAGCGAGCACCTCGTCGGGACGCGGGCGCTCCGGCAGTCGGTGCATCCGCTGCAGCGCGTTCTGGATCCCGAGATCGCCCACCGGCATCACGTCGGGCCGGGCGAGTACGAAGATCAGGAACATGTCCACCGACCAGGGGCCAATCCCGCGAATCGGCAGCAAGCGCTCGGCCACGCCTTCGTCGTCGAGCCCGGCCATTCGATCGAGGTGAAGCGCGCCGGTCAACACCGCGCGGGTCAGATCGCGCACACTGGCGACTTTCTGGCGCGAAAAGCCCGCCGCGCGCAGGTCGGCATCGCGCAGTGCATCGACCCGTTCGGGCGTGACCCAGCCACCGCAGGCCACCCGAAAGCGTTCGTAGACGCTGGCCGCGGCCTTTGTCGAAACCTGCTGACCCACGATCGATCGACACAGCGAGGCGTATCGCCCGCGCCGCGGGACCAACTCTCGCGGTCCGACTTCCCTGATCACGCGGGCGAGCTTCGTGTCGACGCGCGCGAGGTGTTTCGTCGCCTTGCAGTACACGGGGGGCGGGTTCTCCAGCTAGGCCCGAATGCTAGCGTTCGACCGGGCGCGCCGAGGGGATCGGCGCGCGCGCATCTTTCGCGAGGACTCGATGCTCGAATTGTGGCTGATGCGACACGCCCATTCCGAAGCCGGGCGCGAGGTCAACGATCGCGAACGGCCGCTCAGCGTTCGCGGGGAGGCCTCGGCGGCTCGCATGGGGGCGCACTTCTGCGACCGCGGTTTCAGCCCGGCGCGCATCCTTTGTTCGTCCGCCGCCCGTGCGCGAGATACCTGCGCGGGCATGGGCCCGGGCTTCAGCGATCATCCGCACGTCGACTTCGAGCCGAATCTCTACCTGGCGAGCCCCGAAACCCTTCTACAAGAGATCGAGCGCGCCGACCGCGCAGTGCGGTCGCTGCTGCTCGTCGGGCACCTGCCCGGGCTCGAAGACCTCGCTCTCGCTCTGGCCGGCCAGGGGCCCGCACAACTGGCCGCGCAGTCCGGCCTCGCGGCGGGTTTCGAACCCGCGGCGGTGGCTTGCTTCGAGAGCGACGCGGAGTCCTTCGCGGCCATCCGGTCCCATCCGGCAAGACTGGTGGGCTTTGCCTCGCCGACTCGCCTCGCCGCGGAAGACATCCGCTAGGTCGGTGACGGATCCGTTGCCGACGCCCGCCGCGATCGATCGCCTTGCGTGCCGGGACGCCGATCGACGAGGGCGGGCAGCCACTTCGCCGGGCGCTGCGTTGCTAGAGTCGGTGGTCCGCTAGGAGGGGACGAAGTGAGACGCCTATGGACCGCGCTCAGCGTGGGACTCTTTGCGGTGGGCGGCGCGAGCCTCGCGCTCACCGTCTACCTGTGGGTCGGCGATTGGCCGCAGCAGAGCCGCGAGTTGGTGGATCACCTGCGCTCGGTGGCGCGAAACACGGGCGCGCCCCCGCAGCCGCTTCTGCAAAATGCGCGCGAGCGTGAGCGCGTCTCCCTCGACGGCACCTGGCAAGCGGTGATCGACCCCTACGCTCGCGGCGAGCTTGGCGGGCTCGCGGCGCGCGCACTCGAACCGACTTCGCCAAGCGACCTTGCGGAGTTCTCCTTCGCCAACGGCCTGACGCTCGAGGTGCCCGGCGACTGGAACACCCAGGATCCGAGGCTGGTCTTCTACCAGGGAGTCGTCTGGTACAAGCGCCTCTACGACTGGCAGCCGCGTGTCGGCGAGCGGGTTTTCCTGCACTTTGGTGCCGCCAACTACCGGGCTTCGATCTACCTAAATGGCCTGCTGGTGGGTGAGCACGAGGGCGGCTTCACCCCCTTCAACTTCGACGTGAGCGAAGGCTTGCACGCGGGCGAGAACCTATTGGTGGTGATGGTCGATAATCGAAGGGGCGCCGACGACGTTCCCACCCCGATGACCGACTGGCACAACTACGGCGGGCTCACACGCGAGGTTTCGGTCTTGCGCGTGCCCGAGGTCTTCGTTCGCAGCTGGCAGATCGGGCTCTCCGCGGACGGCTCGCGTATCGAGGGTTGGGTCGAGCCCGTTGGAATCGAAGTCGGCGCCGCGGTGGAGTTGGCGGTTCCCGAACTCGGCATCGAAGAGAGCTTCGCGGTGGGCACGGATGGACGCGCCGTGGTTTCGGTCGAGGCGCTGCCCGAACGCTGGTCGCCCGAAAACCCGAAGCTCTACGACGTCGAACTTCGCGCCGGGGGCGACCGGGTGCGCGACCGGATCGGGTTTCGCACGATCGCTGTCGAAGGCGGCGAAATCCTGCTGAACGGCGAGCCGATTTTCTTGCGCGGCATCTCGATCCACGAAGAGCGTCCCCTGGGCGGCGGTCGGATTCACTCCGAAGCCCAGGCCGCGACGACCCTCGGCTGGGCGCAGGAGCTTGGGGCCAACTTCGTTCGCCTGGCGCACTACCCGCACGACGAGTTCATGCCGCGGTTGGCCGACCGCATGGGCCTTCTGGTCTGGGAAGAGATCCCTGTCTACTGGCAGATCGATTTCGAAAACCCGACGACGCGGCTGCGCGCCGAGCGCCAGCTCGGCGAATTGATCGAGCGCGACCGCAATCGCGCCAGCGTGATCCTCTGGAGTCTTGCCAACGAGACACCCGAGGGCGAAGCGCGCGATGCCTTCCTGCAGGCGCTGGCCGATCTTGCGCGGGCGGAGGATCCGACACGCCTCGTCACGGCGGCGTTGCTGACCGGCACGGATGCCCTTACGGGTTTTCTCTTCTGGGGCTACCTGCCCGCGGTCGCGGGGATGGATACGACCCCCTGGGTCTTCGACGTGCAAGATCCGCTGGCGGAGATGGTCGATGTGCCGGCGCTCAACGAGTATTTCGGTTGGTATTACTCGGGCGCGCTCGCGATGCTGCTGCCCTGGTCGTCGCACCACATGCGGCGGGTGATGCTCGACGGCATGGAGTCGATTGAAATTCGCACACCGCTGGGGAAGCCGCTGATCGTCTCCGAGTTTGGGGCGGGCGCAAAGGCGGGGATGCACGCGCCCGCCGGCGAACTCGCCGTCTACACCGAGGAGTACCAGGCGCTGGTCTACGAGCGGCAGTTGGCGATGCTCGCGAAACAACCGCAGCTGCGCGGGATCAGTCCGTGGATCCTGAAGGACTTCCGCGCGCCCCTGCGGATGTACCAGGGTGTCCAGGACTACTGGAACCGCAAGGGGCTCGTCTCGGAGCGCGGCGAGAAGAAGCTCGCCTTCCACGTCCTGCGCGACCGCTACATCGCCGACTGGCCCCACTAGCCGGGGAAAGCGGGGACGTTGTTGCTTTGTTGCCTTCTCGTCGCGGTGAGCAAAGACCACCGACTCGACGTTGCGAGAAGGCAACAAAGCAACAACGTCCCCGCTTTTTCCGGGGAACGGGGGCGGGTGGGGTCAGAGGAGTTCGAAGTCTTTGAGGTCGGGGGTCGCCATCATCGACTCGAAACGATCGTAATCCCAGGGCCAGCTGGCCGGCACGCCGCTCTTGTCGATGTACCAGCTCTTGCAACCGCTGGCCCAGATGGTGCCCTTCGTGGCCTCGACCATCTCGGCGAAGAAACGCTCGGTGGCGTCGGCACGGGCCGCGACCTGGCGCGCACGGCCGTCGCGCAACACTTCGATCAACTGCATCACGTAGGACAGTTGGGTTTCCGCGACGCCGATCAACGAGAAGTTTCCCACCGGGCTGTAGGGGCCCACGAGCATGAAGAAGTTCGGAAACTGCGGCACGGAGACCGAGAGGTAGGTGCGGTTCGACTCCGCCCAGGCATCGTCGAGGCGGATCCCATCGCGACCGATCACCTTTGTCGGGCGGATGAACTGGTGGGTCTGGAAGCCTGTGGCGAGCACCAGCACGTCGAGGGGGTGCAGGCGACCGTCCCGCGTTCGCACGCCCGTGGCTTCGACGCTCTCGATGTCCTCGGTCACGAGTTCGGTGTCCGATCGCTGCAGCGCCTCGTAGAACCCGCCCGCCACCACCAGCCGTTTGCAACCGGCGCGGTAGTCGGGCGTGAGCTTCGCCTTGAGTTCCGGGTCGGCGACCTTTTCGTCGAGATGCGCACGGCACGCCGTCTCGACCATCGCAATTCCCTCGGACTCGGCGTCGACCACCGCGTGCGAGAAGTTGGTGATGAAGCTCTTGTTGAGTTCGCGGTAGAGGTGCTGGCACAGCTCCCTATCGTCGCGGAACCGGGCCTTCTCCTCCTCCGAGTAGACGGGGTTCTCCTGGGGAAGCACCCACTGGGCCGTGCGCTGAAACAGCGAGAGGTGCGAAGCGCGGCCGGAAACGGCGGTCGTGATCTGCACACCCGTCGATCCGTTCCCGATGATCCCGACGCGCTTTCCGTCGAGCACCGTGCTGTCGTCCCAACGCGCGCTGTGGAAGCAGGCCCCCTCGAAACGCTCGAGCCCTTCGATCTCGGGGGTGCGCGGGTGGTGCAGCACGCCGGTCGCGGCGATCACGACGTCGGCGTGGTCGACTTCGCCGTCCGATAGTTCGACTTCCCAGCGAGCCCCGTCCCATTCGCAGCGGACGACTTCGCGGTCGTAGCGGATCACCTCGTCGAGGCCATACTTTCGGACCATTGCCTCGAGGTAGTTCTGGATCTCGGGGCCCGGCGAGAAGAGGCGCGACCAGTCGGGATTCGGTTCGAAGGAGTAGCGGTAGACGTGGGAGGGAACGTCGCAGGAGAGGCCCGGGTAGTGGTTTTCGCGCCAGGTGCCGCCCGGGCGGTCGGCCTTCTCGTAGATGACAACGTCGGCAATCCCGGCTTCGCGCAGCTTGATGCCCGAGAGGATCCCCGACGCGCCGGCGCCGATCACCGCGATGCGCAGGGCGCGCTCGCCTGTCGCTGTTTTTTGACTGGGCACGGCTTCGCTCACAGACCCTTGGTGCGCGGCGGAAGGTTGGAGAAGACAGGGGCGCGCTTTTCGGATTTCGCCGCGAAGGCCTCGGCCATTTCCGAAGTCTGCATCATGCCCGCATTCCAGGTGGCGATGTGCCGGAGCCCGTCGTCCACGCTGTGGTCGCGGGAGTGGAGCAGCATTTCTTTCGATCCCCAGACCGCCAGGGGCGACTTGCTTGCGATCTCGCGCGCCACCTGCATCACGCCCTCGAGCATGGCCTCGCGGTCCGGGTACACCGCGTTCACCAGACCGACCTCGAGGGCACGCTCTGCGGGCAGGCGCCGCCCGGTGTAGGCGAGCTCGCGCACCAGGCCCGAGGGAAGCAGGTGCGGCAGGCGTTGCAGCGTGCCGACGTCGGCGGTGAGCCCGATGTTGATTTCCTGGATGCAGAAGAAGGCGTCTTCGGTGGCGTAGCGTACGTCGCAGGCGGAGACGAGATCGACTCCGCCGCCGACGCAGGCCCCCTGGATCGCCGCAAGAACCGGCATGCGCGCCTGCTCGAGACAGTTGAAGGTCTCCTGCAACTCGAGGATGTGACTGCGCGAGGCGCCGCGCGCGTGGGCCCCTTCGAGTTTCGCGGCGGGCCGATCGGCCGAGGTGAAAACCGCGAGGTCCATCCCCGCGCAAAAATGGCGCCCCTGGCCCGAGATCACCAGCACGCGGGCTTCGCCGCCTTCGTCGAGGGCGCGCACCGCTGCAAGAAACTCGCTCCAGAAGGCGCGATTCATGCTGTTGAAGGCTTCGGGTCGCGAGAACTCGAGGTGGGCGACACCGCCTTCGACGTCGAGTTCGAAGCACGAGTACGACAAGGGGGAAACCTCCGGGAGGCCGCGGGCGGCGGCAGCGGGTCGCGCGGGCGGGATGGTAACCGAGTTGGCAGATTCGAAGGCAACTCCGGCACGCGCTCGTGATGCCGCGCGTGGTATCGTCCGGCGTCGCCCGGTCGCCTGTCGGATCGTGCCCAAGGCCCGGAGAGGAGTTCGAAGCCATGCCCGAAGCCTGGATCATCGACGCCCTGCGCTCACCGCGCGGGCGCGGCAAGAAGGACAAAGGGGCGCTCAGCCAGATCCACCCCCAGCGCATCATGGCGCAGGTGCTGCAGGGCCTCGAGAAACGCGTGGGCTTTGACCCGGGCGAGGTCGATGATGTGGTGCTTGGCTGCGGCTCGGGCAACGGCGACCACGCCCACGACATCGCGCGCATGTCGGCGCTCGATGCCGGTTGGCCCAACACCGCCACCGGCGTCACCCTGAACCGCTTCTGCGGGTCCGGGCAGCAGGCGGTGAGCTTCGCCGCCATGGGCATCATGGCCGGCCAGCAGGATCTGGTGATCGGAGGCGGCATCGAATCGATGTCGCGCCCGGCACCGCTTCATGCGAAGGGCTTCCACGCCAACAACGACCATCTCTTCGCGATGCACCCGATGGTGCCCCAGGGCATCTCCGCCGACCTGATCGCCACCGTCGAAGGCTTCTCGCGCGAAGACTGCGACGGCTACGCGGTGATGAGCCAGGAGCGCGCAGCCGAGGCCATCGGCGACGGGCGCTTTGACGACTCGATCATTCCGATCCACGACGAGGAGGGCAACCTCGCACTCGAGCGCGACGAACACCCGCGCCCGGGCACCACTCTTGAGAGCCTGTCCTCGCTCCCGGCTTCCTTCGAGAAGATGGGAAGCGCCGAAGTCGATGGCTACCCGAAGACTTTCGACGCCGTCTGCAAGGATGTCTACCCCGAGATTGACGCAGTCCGACACGTCCACCATGCCGGTAACTCGTCGGGGGTGGTAGACGGTGGCGGCGCGGTGCTGTTGGCGGCGCCCGATTACGCGAAGGCGCATGGGATGAAGCCCCGCGCGAAAATCGTGATGACCGCCACCGCGGGCACCGAGCCGGTGATCATGCTCACGGCACCGGTCCCCGCCGCCGAGAACTGCCTGCGCCGCGCGGGCATGGATTGGAAGGACATCGACCTCTTTGAAGTCAACGAGGCTTTCGCCTCGGTGGTACTCAAGTTCATCAAGGATTCTGGGGTCGGTGTAGACCGCCTCAACGTGAACGGCGGCGCCATTGCTCTCGGCCACCCGATCGGAGCCACCGGCGCCATGTTGATCGGGACCATCCTCGACGAACTCGAGCGGCGCGATCTCCAGACGGGTCTCGTGGCGATGTGCACGGGCGGTGGCATGGGAACGGCCACCATCATCGAAAGGGTCTAGCCCGCGCGAAGAGGCCTAGGCGTCGGCGCGGCGAGCGCCGCCGTAGCGCTCGAAGAAGGATTTCTCGGCGGCGACGCTTCCGATCAACAGCAGCTCAGTGCCGGGGTTCAGCTTGTCCTCGGGGTCGGCTCCCACTTCGATGCCGGTGCCGCGGTCGAGCGCCACCACGCTGCAGCCCGTGTGTTCGCGAATCTTCGATTCGAAAAGGGTGTGTCCAGCAAGCTCCTTGGGAACCGGCGCGCGGAAGACGTCGAGTCCGGCGGCCACCACCAGGATCGAGGATTTGCGCAGCAGGTTCATCACCATGTCGGCGCCCATCGAGGCGTAGGACATCACGATGTCGGCACCTGCCCGGTGGAGCTTCGAAACGTTCCGCTCGTAGCTGCAGCGCGAGAGAATCTGGATGTCGGGGCGCAAGCGCCGACAGTAGAGCGTCAGGTAGACGTTGAGGTCGTCGTCGCTGGTGGTGATCACGACGGCTGGCGCTTCGGGCAGGCCGGCGGTTTCGAGGATGGCGAGGTCCGCGGCGTCTCCCACCACGGTGCGCGCAGCGTCCGGCACCTTGCCCGGGATTTGTTCGACGATGCGGTAGTCGATCTCGAGTTGATCGAGGGCGCGCGCGGTGGCGCAGCCCACGTTGCCCCCGCCGAGGATCACGCTCGGGGCATTCGAAACGTTGTAGATGCAGAACAGTTCGTCGTAGCGGAAGATGGCGTCCCGTGAGCCCGCGAGCACGAGCACGGTGTTCTCGCGAATCAGGGTATCGGGCTGGGACGGCTGGAAGCGCCCGCGTTCCCAGATTCCGGCGACGGTGATGCCGATGTTCTTCCGCAGTTGCGCCTCGGCGAGGGTCTTGCCAACGAGCGGCGTGCGGTGTGCCGTGGCTTCGGCGATGTGGACGTCGTCGAAGCTGCCGACCACGTGGGCCAGCGCGTCGCCGCCGATCATCCGGCGCGCAAACGCGCGTCCCATCATTTCCTCGAGGTGGAGTACGTGGGTGCTGCCCGCGAGTTCGAGCACGTCGACCGAGGCTTCCTTCGACGAGGTCGAGATGATCGGCGTCTTTTCGGTGATCTCCCGAACAGTAAACGCCAGGGTGGTGTTCGCGACATCGGTCCCTGTGGCCACCACCAGGGCCGCCCGATCGACTCGCGCGCGCTTCCAGGTGTCGGGGTCGTCGTGATCACCCACCACCACGGGGATCTCGCGGTCGTGAAGCGCAAGCGCATCCTCGAGGTTCGAAGCGACGATTACGTAGTTTCGGTTGATCGCATTGAGGCGCGGAATGATGGCGGCGGCCATGGGGTCGTCGTGGGTGAGAAGCACGTGGTCCCTCGCGTCGGGCGGCAGCTTTCGCGGGGCGCGTGCCTCGGCCCGGCTGCGCATCCACGGCTCGTAGAAGAACTGGATGAAGGTGAAGGGCAGCACGACCAGCAGGTAGAGGACACCGGTCAAGAGGACGATCAGCGAGAACATGCGCCCGGTGTCGGTGTTGAAGGTGATGTCGCCAAAGCCCAGCGTGGACATCACGGTAAGCGTCCAGTAGAGGCCCGTGAGCCAGCTGTGGCTGTGGCCCTCGGCGGCCATCAGCGCGTGGAACCCGGCGGTGTAGGTCATCACCATCACCAACCCGAAGGCGAGGTACTTCCCGAGGGTCCGGAGGTTGCGCCGGCCGGCGGGGGTTCGGAGATGCGCGAAGGATTCGACGGACATCTTCTGGAACAGCCTTCGGGGGATTGTCGGGAGTGGTTCCGAGCCTCGTTCCGGCCTGCGCCAGCCCGTGGACGCCGCGTCGCGGCCAGTCGCCAAGAAAGGCGGCCGGGCCGCGTGACGAGACGTTCGGAAGGGTACCGGATCCATCGAAATCGGCGCGTATAGCGGGCGCCCCGGGGGCGATGGCCCTGCGTGCCGTCTCGCCGGGGCGCTACCCTCGGCGCGGAGGCTACCCCGTGCACCAGGACCCCGACGCCGCAGCCAGCCCGTCGCTGGCAAGACGGTTGAAAGCCACCGAACTCGCGATGCTCTTGCTGCTCCTGTTATCGGGGCTCGGCATCGGGGTTAGCGACTATTCCGAGGACCAGGGGCTGGTCTACTGGTTGGCGATGGTTCCGGTCTTCGGGACGACCTGCCTCGTTGCGGGCTGGTCGACCGCGCGCGCCCGGGGCCAATCTGCCGCCTCGGTTATCCGCACCCAACTGCTGCATTGGGGGGGCCTCGCTGGGGCGCTCTGGCTGCTCTTCAGATCGGAAGAGCACACGTCTGAACTCCAGTCACCAGATCATCTCGT
>CAJXIC010000050.1 GCA_913054385.1 uncultured Pseudomonadota bacterium | reverse complement strand
CAACGCTCGAAGCGCCCGCGACGACAGGCGCGGCGGCCGAGTTTCGTGAGCGCCGCTTCGAGGTCTGCGAGCGGGATCGGTGTCGCGCCTTCCTTTTCTTCCTCGCTGGCCAGGAAGCCGCGGAGCGCGCTGGGGTCCGCGTCGTCTTCCCCGATCCAGCCGAGATGGCAGGCGGCCGCGCAGGCCGCAGCGTCGAGGGGCAGTTCTTCCGCCGCAGGCCAGCTGTCGCGCAGCGGTTGCAGGAAGCGTGTGATGCGCTGCGCCCCGAAACCGCTGGCCAGCGCCGAGAGCTTGGCCCCGAGGTCTTCGAGTCCGTCGGATGCCGCGGCGATGGCCGAGAGCGTCGCCGTTGGAGTTTTGCCGAGCCCGCGCGTGAGCCGCTGCAACAGACCGACGACGCTCTCGGCGCCGGGGTGGTGGGCCGCTTCGAGAATCCCGATGAGCAGGCCCGGCGGGGTGTTGCCGATCGCATCGAGACGCGTGGCGCCACGCGCCGCGAGGGCCCGAAAGCTGGCCATCGCGGTCGTCGGCTTCGTACGCCCGCCGAGCAGGACACTCGCGATCAGCCAGGCGGCGATCTCGTCCTCGGCATCGCGGCGCAGGGCCAGCCCCAGCGCCGTAGCCGGGTGCCTTCCCAGCTTTTTTACGATTTCTCGCGCGTGAATTGCTTCGGTCATGAGAGAACGCGTTTCACTTTCGCGCTGCGCGCACTCGTGGCAGAGCCAGAGGCGGAATCCTATATTGCCGCCGCCGTTCTCCCCGCCTGGACAGCAAGGGTTCCCGATGCATCTTCTCTTCCCGGCTGCTGCGGGCCCCGCTGCCTGCTCCCAGGGGTGACCCGAATCTAGCAGCCAGACCGGAGATGCACTTGATCGTCGGAGTCCCGAAGGAAATCGCCCCGCGCGAACGTCGTGTCGGCCTGGTGCCGGACGCGCTGAAGGCCGTGTTGGACCTCGATTGCGAGGTCCGGGTCGAGCGCGGGGCCGGAGCCGATGCCGGCTTTCCGGATGCCGAATACGAGGCCGCCGGCGCGCGCATCGTCGACACCGGTGATGCCTTTGCAGTCGATCTGGTGGCAAAGGTACGCCCCCCGCGAGCGCGGGGCGCTGGAGGGCACGAAGTCGATTCGCTGCCCCGCGGTAGCGCGCTGATCTCCTTCCTGTCGCCCCTCGACGAGCCCGAACTCGCGGGCCGATTGGCGGCGCAGGGCGTGCGAGCCTTTTCGATGGAATTGATGCCGCGCGTGACACGCGCCCAGTCGATGGATGCCCTCTCTTCCCAGAGCACCATTGCCGGCTACCGCGCGGTGCTGACGGCGGCGACCACGCTGCCGCGGATTTTCCCGATGTTGGTGACCGCGGCGGGCACGCTGCAGCCCGCGAAGGTGTTGATCGTGGGGGCCGGCGTGGCCGGCTTGCAGGCTCTCGGGACCGCGCGGCGGCTCGGCGCGGTGACCTCGGCTTACGACACCCGCGCAGTCGTGAAGGAGCAGGTCCAGAGTGTCGGGGCGCGCTTCGTTGAGCTCGATCTCGAAACCGGAGACGCCGAGGACGCCGGCGGCTACGCCGTGGCCCAGAGCGAGGACTTCTACCAACGCCAGCGCGACCAACTCGCCCTGTACGTGGCGAAGAGCGACGTGGTGATCACCACGGCCCTCGTCCCCGGGCAGCGTGCCCCCTTGCTGATCGAAGAGCGCGCGGTCCGTGGGATGCGCCCGGGCTCGGTGGTGGTCGATCTCGCGGCAGAAAAGGGCGGGAACTGCGAGGTGACGGTGGCCGACGAAGAAGTCGTCGTCGAAGGCGTGCACGTTCTCGGGCCGACCAACCTGCCGAGCGAGGCCCCGGCCCACGCTTCCCAAATGTACGCCCGCAATCTCACCACCTTCCTGGCCCACCTGGTGCAGGACGGTTCGCTGCAACTCGATCTCGAAGACGAGATCACCGCAGGCACCTTGCTCACCGACGCCGGCCGCGTGGTGAACAAACGAGTGGCCGCATTGCTCGCGGCTGCGGGAGGAGAAGCCTAATGCTCGAAGTCCCGGCCGTGGCCGCGCTCACGATCCTGATTCTTGCCTTCTTTGTCGGCTTCGAGGTGATCTCGAAGGTGCCGCCGTTGCTGCACACCCCGCTGATGTCTGGGTCGAATGCGATTTCGGGGATCACCATCGTCGGTGCGATCCTCGCTGCGGGGACTCACGACGGCGATCTCTCGAAGGTTCTCGGTTTCATTGCGATCGTCTTCGCCACGGTCAACGTCGTGGGCGGCTTTCTGGTGACGAACCGCATGCTGGCGATGTTCCAGAAGCGAAAGCCGGACGACTCGTGAGCAATATCCTGATCCAGTTCTGCTACCTCCTCGCCGCGGTCCTCTTCATCCTGGGTCTGCGTGGGCTTACGTCTGCGAAGACGGCCGCCCGAGGCAATGCGCTCGCGGCCCTCGGCATGCTGGTGGCGGTGGTGGCGGTCCTGCTCGACCAGGACGTCGTCGACTTTCCGACGGTGCTTGCCGGGATCGCGTTGGGTTCGGCGCTGGGGGCCGTGTTGGCCTTGCGCATCCAGATGACTGCGATGCCCCAGATGGTGGCGGTGCTCAACGGCCTCGGTGGTGCGGCTTCGGCGCTGGTGGCCTCCACCGAGATCGTGAACGCGGTCGCCGGGACGGGGCCCGTGCCCGAGGGCGTGGTGCCGCTGGCCGTGGCGCTCTCGGTGCTCGTCGGCTCGCTCACCTTGACCGGCAGCCTGGTGGCCTTCGCGAAGCTCCAAGAACTCGTGGGCGGCGCCGCGGTGGTCTACCCGCTGCAGCGCACTACGAATGCGCTGATGGGCGCCGCGGCCATCGCGGTCTCGGTGTTGTTCATTGCGAACCCCCTCGACCCGGCGCTGCTCCTCGGGCTCGTGGCCCTGGCGCTGCTCCTCGGGGTGCTGCTGGTGATCCCGATCGGTGGCGCGGACATGCCCGTGGTGATCTCGCTGCTCAACTCGTATTCGGGCATTGCCGCCTGTGCCACCGGCTTCGTGCTCGACAACAGTGCGCTCGTCATCAGCGGCGCGCTGGTGGGCGCCTCGGGGTTGATCCTCACGAAGATCATGTGCGACGCCATGAACCGGTCGCTGGTGAACGTGCTCTTTGGGGGTTTTGGTGCCAAACCCAGCGCGGGGGGCACCGAGGTGGGCGTCGAGACCCGCACCGCCATCGGGTACACGCCCGAGGATGCGGCGATGATCTTCTCGAATGCGCGCTCGGTGATCATCGTGCCCGGCTACGGGATGGCAGTGGCCCAGGCGCAGCACGTCGTGCGCGAATTCTCCGAGGTGTTGCGCGAAAAGGGCATCCGCGTCCAGTTCGCGATCCATCCGGTGGCCGGTCGCATGCCGGGCCACATGAACGTGCTGCTCGCCGAGGCCAACGTTCCCTACGAGGAACTTGTCGAGATGGACGACATCAATCCGCAGTTCGTCGAGACCGACGTGGCGCTGGTGATCGGTGCCAACGACGTGGTGAACCCCGCCGCCCGCGAAGACACGGCGAGCCCGATCTACGGGATGCCGATCCTCGACGTGGATCGCTCGCAGCACGTCTTCGTGTTGAAGCGCAGCATGAATCCCGGCTTTGCGGGGATCCAGAACGAGTTGTTCTTCAACGACAACACGATGATGATTTTTGGCGACGCGAAGGCCACGGTGTTGAAGCTGGTCGAGGCGGTTCGGTCGTACTAGACCGAGGCCTCGGGGTAGGACGGAAGTGCGGGGGCTTTGGCTGGCGGACCCGGTCCGGGGGGCCGCTCGGCGCCTCGCCGGAGTCAACCGGTCGCTTCGGGTGTGCGCGAGGCTTCGGTCTTGCCGCCATTTCGTCGACGCGCAGCGTGGTGAGCGCTCGCCTCGAACCCCCCGGACACGGGTCCGCTGCGGGGCGCGACGCCTTTGCGCCGGGCGGACGTTGGGGGAGTCGCCGCACCCCGGCCTTGGGTCTGGGGGAGGGCTACGCGGCGACCTCAGGTGATTCGCGGGGGGAGTCTCCGCCGTACGACGCTTCCGCTTTGCGGGGCGCTAACGGAGGGTGGGGACGGACGGGGCGCCGCTGGGCAGCGGCTCGGGGCGTCGCGGCTCAGGCGCGCGCGCGGTCGCGGGTGAAGAAGGCTTCGAGCAGGGAAGCGGCCCCCGCCGCCATGCCGCGATCGATCAACGTCTTTGGCTGGTTGTAGATGCGTTCTTGCCCCTCGAAGTCGAGGTAGCGGCCGCCGGCCTCGCGCACCAGGATGTCGCCGGCGCAGACATCCCATTCGTTCTTTGGCGCCACCGAGATATTCAGGTCGCCGTCGCCGCAGGCAACGCAGGCGAGCTTCCAGGCGATCGAGCCCACCGGGCGCAGGTCGGCGAACCAACCCTCGTAGGGGTCGAACTGGTTGCGCGAGATCTCGGTGCGGCTGGCGATGACCGCGCACTCGGAGAGACTGCCGCGCTGGTTGACCGAGACGCGTTCGCCATCGCGATAGCAGCCGGCCCCGCGGCTGGCCCAGACCGAAACGTCGGTGACCGGGTTGTGGATCACCCCGACGACGGGTTGACCGCGATGGCAGAGCGCGATGGAGACGGCGAACTCGGGGATCTTCCGGGTGAATTCCTTGGTCCCATCCATCGGGTCGATGATCCAGACGCGGTCGTTGTCGAGCCGGGTCGGGCTGCTGACCGTCTCTTCGGAGAGGATGGCGTCCTCGGGGAAAGCCTTGGTCAGCGAGGCCTGGATCGCGGCGTCGCTCTCGAGATCGGCATTGGTGACCGGGTTGTCCTTGGATTTTTCCCAGACTTCGGTCCCCTCCTCGTAGTGGCGCAGCAGGATCGCGGCGGCTTCGCTGGCTGCGCTGCGCGCCGCGGCGAGTTCGGCGCTCCAGTCTTCGTTCTTGGGCGATTCGGGTGTGGCGGTGTTCGTCATGGGCGGCGAGTATAGGACTCCCATGGCCTCCGAGACTTCTCGAAACGATAGGACCGTCGATCTCGGTCATTTTCACGCACCGCCGGCCGCTGGCCAGACCCCCGCCCCCGGCATCGTGATGCTTCACGACGTGTGGGGGCTCTCGGAACACTTCGACGACCTGGCCGGGCGGCTCGCCGAGCAGGGTTTCGGCGTGTTGGCCCTCGAAATCTACCGCCGCGAAAGTGAAGTCGCGATCGAGAACCCCGGCGCCTGGATGCGCAATCTCTCGGATCCCCAGATCCTGTCGGATATCGAAGCGGCGGCCGCTTTCCTGCGCGAGCAGCCGGAGACTCGCGGCGCGAAGGTCGGCGTCGTCGGCTTCTGCATGGGCGGGATGTACGCGCTGCTCGCCGGCTGCGGCCCCGGTGGCATCGACGCCGCGGTGGTCTACTACGGCCTGCTCTCCCACGAGCACGGCATCCTCTTTGATGAAGCCGGCCTTGACCCTTCGAAGAAGCCGCGCCAACCGCTCGATGCACTCGGCGATCTCGCGTGTCCGCTGCTGGCGCTCTACGGGGAAGACGACGAGTTCGTGCCGGGGGAAGACCTCGCCGCTCTCGAGGCCGGGCTTGCGGAGTCGGGGCAGAGCACCGAGGTGAAGATCTACGCCGGCGCGGGCCATGCCTTCATGAACGAGACCCGCGAAGAGGCTTTCCGTCCCGAGACCGCCAGCGATGCCTGGGCGCGGATGCTCGCGTTCCTGCGCAGCGCGCTCGCCGCGGAGTAGCGCTCAGCCCTGCTGCCAGGTCGCCTCGAAGGCCGCGGAGACGCCCGGGTTCTTCTGGGCCGCGGGCTTTTTCGGGGCCCGGCGTCCGGGGGCGGCGGTTTCGCGGCGCGCCCGCGTGAATTCGCTCTGTGGGCGCACCATGACCAGCGCCAGGGTGCGTTGCCGCGTGGCGAAGCGGGTGAGGCGAAGGGAGACCGAGATGGCTTCGTTGCGCACGTCCTGGAGGCGCAGTTCGAGGTGGCGCTCCTCCTCGTTGTCGGTCAGCGCATCGAGGGCCTCTTCCCAGGCCAGATGGGCCTCGGGGGCCACGAAGGAGAGGGAATCGATGGCCAGCAGTGCGTCGCGCTCGACGCCGAGCAACGCACCGGCGGCCGGGTTGGCGTCGACGATCTGGCCGCTGTCGCAATCGACGGCGAGGAAGGCATCGCCGATTCGGTCGATGGCCGCCACCACGGCCCGGCGACTGGCACGCGGGGCGCCGGCGGCGCGCCGCCCGCCGTGGGTGGATCGCAGCGCCAGGCGAAAATGATCGACCAGGGGGTTTAGCGCCTCGCGGACACGTTCGGCGTGATCGCCCGCCTCGCTCGCCGCCGCATCGACCCAGGCCCGCAGCAATGCGGTGGCGCGGCGCTCGTTGGGGCGCAGGCCGTCGATCGGCGGGGCGCCGACGCGCTCGCGCACCAGCGCGGAAGCGGAGTAGGAACGGAAGCGCCGCAGGGTCTCGGTTTCGGGCGCGCCGACACTGGGCGCGGCGGCACCGAGGGTTTCGCTCATCCGGGCCTCGATCTCGGGTCGGCGTCGAACGAGCCAGGAGGCCAGGTCACGCTGCGATTCCATGCGCGGCAGTCTAGTGAATTGACGAGGGTTTGCGAGTAATTGTATACATATAAAGGTGTAATTTCGATAGGAAGTGTCGGGGCTCGGGCCTACGGGTAGACTCCCAGGCGATGTCTCGATCGGACCTCGAAGCCACCCAGGGCCGCATCGCCGCCTTCATCGCCGAGCGCGAAGGGTTGCCTCAGGACGCCGTGCAGGTGACCGGCCTCGAGCGGCTCGCGGGGGGGGCTTCGCGGCTGCTCTGGTCCTTCGACTGTTCGATCGCGCGGTCGGGTGAAACCCCCGAGCCCCGCGCACTGGTGCTGCGGCAGGATCCTCCCGGCCGCGTGGCCGCCGGCGTAATGGAGCTCGAATTTGAGTTGCTAAAGGCCGCGGCGGGCCAGGGTGTGCCGGTTCCCGCCGTGTACTGGTACGGCTCGAATCCCGCGGTGGTGGGGGCTCCCTTCTTCGCCATGGACCGGATCGAAGGCGAGTCGATTCCGCGCCGGCTGCTGCGCGACGATGAATTCAGAGCGACTCGTGCCGGGCTGACGGCCGAACTCGGCGCGCACCTGGCTCGAATTCACGCCATCGACACCGAGGTGCCAGCGCTGCGCGAGCGCCTCACGCGACCCGAGCCCGGCCAGTCTCCCGCCCAGAGCGAGATCGAGCGACTCTCTGTCGGGGCGCGGCAGCTGGCGGTCGAGCCCCACCCGGTGCTCGACCTCGCCGAGCGTTGGCTGCGCGAGCGTGTTCCCGATGCAACGCGCCAAACCCTCGTGCACGGCGACTACCGCGTGGGCAACCTGATCTTCGACAAAAGCGGAACGCGCGCGATCCTCGACTGGGAACTCGCCCACGTCGGCGACCCGGTGGAGGACCTCGGCTGGCTTTGTGTACGCGCCTGGCGCTTCGGCAACGACGACCAGCCGGTGGGCGGCGTGGGGCAGCGAGAAGAATTGATCGCGGCCTACGAAGGCGCGGGGGGCGACCCGGTCGACCCCGAGGCGCTGCGCTTCTGGGAGGCCTGCGGCAACTTCAAGCTCGCCGTGGTCTTCATCACCCAGGCACGTGCCTATCTCGACGGCGCGCATCCCACGGTCGAGTTGGCTTCGCTCGGGCGACGCACCGCCGAACCCGAGGCGGAACTCCTGCGTTTCATGGAGGAGTCGCCGTGAACGATCGCCCCGACGCGCGCGAGCTACTCGAAGCCGTGCGTCGCTTTCTCGAGAAGGATGTTCTTGCTGGAGCGCGCGGCGCGCAGCGCTACCAGGCGCGGGTGGCCGTGCATGCCCTGCAGATGGTCGAGCGCGAGCTCGGCAGCGAGGAGCGACATCTCGCAGCAGAATGGCAGCGCCTCGGCGCCCTGCTCGGGGACGATGCCGAAACGCCCACCGAGCGTGCGGCCCTGCGCGAAGCGATCCGCGAGCGCAGCGAAGCTCTTGTAGAAAAGATCCGGGCGGGCGACGCCGACACCGGCGCTTGGCGCCGCGAAGTCATTGCGCACCTGCGTGCCACTTCCGATGCGAAGCTCGAAGTCGCAAGGGGGTCGTAGCGTGGGCTTCGTTTCTTCTCGGGCGTGGGGGCTCGTTGCGGTGTGGGTACTCGCGGCCGCAGTGGGCTGTGCGGGGAGCGACCCCGAGGCGCCCGGTCGCGTGCTGGTCGTTGGACTCGATGGCGCCTCGCTGCGCGTGATCGAACCGATGCTGAAAGCCGGTCGCCTGCCGAACCTCGAGCGACTCGCGCGCGAAGGGGTGATGGGGCCGCTGCGCTCGGCGATGCCGATGGCCTCGCCCCGAATCTGGAACACGATTGCCACCGGGAAGGGGCCCTGGAAGCACGGCGTCACCGATTTCGCGAAGCCCGGGCCCGATGGAAAGCCTCGCCTGCTGCTCAGCAGCGACCGTCAGACCCACGCCATCTGGAACATCCTTTCGGAGCGGGGCTTTGACGTTTCGATCGTCAACCTCTGGAATACCTACCCGCCCGAAAAGGTCCACGGCGTAATGGTCTCGGACCACCTGCTTTCGCGCGAAGTCGAGGGCCGCGAGACCTTCTCGGGAGCGGCAGAAACTCCGACGGGTCCCTTGATCCATCCCGAAGCCCTCGCGCCGCTCCTGATGGCCACGCTTCGCGATGCAGAGCCGCTGGTGGATTTCGCGAATCCCTTCGAGAGCGACGTCGCCATTGCGCCGAACGCTCCGCGGAAGGTGATGGCGAAGCGCTTCGACGAAGATCTCGCGCTGGCGCGTCTCACGGTCGAGATCGATCGCGAGATCCGGCCCGATTTTACGATGCTGCTGCTGCCCGGGATCGACCGGATCTCGCATCACTTATGGGCCGGCATGGAGCCGCCCGAGGCCTACCCGCCCTACATGCGGATGACCGACGCCCAGCGGCTCGGGTCGCGCGCGGTGGTCGAAGCCTATTACGAGTTCAGCGATGCGCTGCTCGGGAAGCTTTTCGCGCTCTACGGCCCCGACGATCTCGTCGTCGTGCTCTCGGACCACGGCTTCGAAGCGGGCGTGGCCTTGATCAGCCTCACCGGGATTCACGAAGGCCAGGGCGCCCTCGACGGTGTGTTCTTTGCCCGCGGGCCGGGGATCCCGGCGGGCGGGCGCCTGCCAAAGGGCAGCCTGCGCGTCGTCGACATCACGCCGACCCTGTTGGCCTGGCTGGGCCTGCCCGTGGCCCGCGACATGGACGGGCAGGTCGCGACCTTCCTCGATCGCCCGTCCGTCGCAGCCATCGACAGCTACGACGGCCCGCCGATCGAACGCCTCGCCCACGACCCCGAAAACGCGAATACGAAGCGCATCGAAGAACTGCGCGCCCTCGGTTACCTCGAATAGCCGCGCGACTCAATAGCCATCGAAGCCGCCCTCAATTTCTGAAGCGACAGAGGGCAGCAGTCTCATCGAAGACGACTGCCGCTCTGTTGCCGGTTCCTGACGTGTAAAGGCGAACCAATCGCCCCGAAGCCATCCGTCGTCTCGCTCTAGCCAGGTTCCTTCAGGACGACGAAATGAGGGCGTGGCCCAAAATCCATGTGTCGCTCTGG
>CAJXIC010000049.1 GCA_913054385.1 uncultured Pseudomonadota bacterium | reverse complement strand
GCAAAGGCATAGACCCGGGTAAAATACGCCTCGTAGAGCAGGTCAAAATGCTCCGAGCTACCCGCGAGGATCTGGTCAACGAGTTCGCGATCACATTCCCACAGCTTCGTTCGTTTCAACACGCTAAATTCCCCCGGACTCGAAACGCCCGCGGATTGAAACCACTCATCCGGCCCGGTCCACCTGGAGCGGCGTGTCGTTCCCCCGGCTCCCGGATACCCCGGGACGCTGTGAGCCTTCTCGCCGCCTGGCCTACCGCGGTTGCCCCTACACAACCTCGGCTTCTCTGGGAATGGTCGATCTCCGCGAACTTGCTTGCTTTATCAAAGGTCGGCTTGCGCCTGTTCCCTACGTCAGCAAGCTCCGTGCCAGATCCGACCCCCCTCCCAAGGAAACCCGGAAGTAGTTGAAATCGCGCGGATTTCCCATCGCTGAGGTTGCCCACCCGGCGCCCGCCGGGTCGGCCGGGTGAGCAATCTTTTACCCATTATGGGTGAACTGATCTCCACCCTGCCGCACGGGGCTGCACTTTGGCTGCTGATCGCGGCTTCAGAGCTTCCCGGGAGTGATCCACCAGCGCCCGTCCGCGTATTCCCAGCGATCGCTCCGCAGCAGCCGCGTATTCCAGAAGCGCAGCGGCTTGTTGCTCTCGCCAGTGAACACGATGCGAATCTGCACCGAGCCGTCGCTCTCGAACTCGAAGTCCTCGATCACGAAGGAGTTCGGACGGTTGTACTCGAAAGACGCCATCGCCAGGTCGTCGGCGAAATCTGCGTAGTAATCGGCGAAGGCCTCGGGCGAGTGGAAGAACTCGCGCAACGCCGGGTCGTGAAAGGTCGAGATACTGTTGAAGCGGCGATTCGAGACGCGCACATAGAAGATCTGGGCCAACTCCTCGAGCCGAGCGACCTCTGGGGTCGACGGCGGCGCGGGGGCCGGCTGCGCACAAGCCCCGAGCGCAGCGGCCAGGGCGGCCAGGCACGCGACCTGTCGGCGCCGCCCGCTCATCGGCGCCGGCGCTTTGCCGGGCGCTGGGCACGGTGTTCGACCGCCGCCTGGGCCGCCGCAAGCCGTGCGATCGGCACGCGATACGGCGAACACGAGACGTAGTCGAGGCCGATTTCGTCGAAGAATCGGATGCTCTTCGGGTCGCCTCCGTGCTCTCCGCAGACCCCCAGCTTCAGCTTGGGCCGCACCGAACGACCGCGCTCGGCCCCGATCACGACGAGTTGACCGATCCCGTCGCGATCGATCGTCACGAAGGGGTCGTCGTCGAGCAGACCGCTGCTGACATAATCCGGCAAAAAGCTGCCCGCGTCATCGCGCGAGAGGGCGTAACCCATCTGCGTGAGGTCGTTGGTCCCGAAGGAGAAGAAGTCCGCGTGCTCGGCGATCTTGTCGGCGGTGAGCGCTGCCCGCGGCACCTCGATCATCGTGCCGATGGCGATCCGCAGCTTCGGCTGCCCCTTTGCCTTCCGCGTTTCCGCGATGGTGCGTTCTGCCAGCGCCCGGAGTCGCTTGAGTTCGCCCGCGTGGGATACCAGCGGGATCATGATCTCGGGCTTCACCTTGAGCCCGGCCTGCTGCACTTCGCAGGCGGCTTCGGCGATGGCGCGGACCTGCATCGCGTAGATTTCGGGATACACCACACCGAGGCGACAGCCCCGATGACCGAGCATCGGGTTGAACTCGTGCAGGGCTTCGACCTTCGCGCGCACGGCGGCGGTATTCGAACCGAGTGCCTTGGCCACCGCGCGAATGTCCTTGTCTCCCTGGGGCAGGAACTCGTGCAGCGGCGGATCGAGCAGCCGAATCGTCACCGGAAGCCCCTCCATCGCTTGGAAGATCCCGACGAAGTCCCCGCGCTGCATCGGCAGCAGCTTCGAAAGCGCTCGCTCGCGCTCTTCGGAATTCGCCGCCAGGATCATCTCGCGGACGGCGAGGATCCGGCTCGGTTCGAAGAACATGTGCTCGGTGCGACACAGGCCAATGCCCTCGGCACCGAATTCGCGCGCGACCTTCGCGTCCTGGGGCGTATCGGCGTTGGTTCGCACCCGCAGCCGGCGCGCGCGATCCGCCCACTGCATCAGGTCCGAGAAATCTGCGCCGAGTTCGGGCGTGACCGTCGCAACGGTTCCGAGGATGACTTCGCCCGCAGCGCCGTCGAGTGTGATCGATTCTCCGGCGCGCACCACGACGTCGCCGACGCGCATCTCACGCGCTTCGTAGTCGACCTGCAACTCGCCGCAGCCCGCCACGCAACACTTCCCCATGCCGCGAGCCACCACCGCCGCGTGCGAGGTCATGCCTCCACGCGTGGTCAGGATGCCCTCGGCGGCGTCCATCCCGTGGATGTCCTCGGGTGAGGTCTCGATCCGCACCAGGACCACCTTCTCGCCGGCCTTGGCGCGGGTCTCGGCTTCGTCGGCGCTGAAGACCACGGCGCCAACGGCCGCTCCCGGCGAGGCGGGGAGCCCCCGGGCGATCACCTGTCGCGGGGCATCCGGGTCGAGAGTCGGGTGCAGCAGTTGGTCGAGGGAAGAAGCATCGACCCGCAGGAGCGCTTCGTCGCGACTGATCAGCCGCTCCCGGGCCATCTCCACGGCGATGCGTACGGCGGCCTGGCTGGTCCGCTTTCCGTTGCGGGTCTGGAGCATCCACAGCACCCCGCTCTGGATCGTGAACTCGATGTCCTGCATGTCGCGGTAGTGCTTCTCGAGCTTCTGGTAGATCGCCACCAGCTCGGCAAAGGCTTCCGGCATCTCTCTCTCGAGGGTCGGCAGATGCTGCGTATCGCGGCTGCGGCTCGCTTCGTTGATCGGCTGGGGCGTGCGCGTCCCGGCAACCACGTCCTCCCCCTGGGCGTTCTTCAGGTACTCGCCGTAGAAGGCACGCTCGCCGGTGGAGGGATTGCGCGTAAAGGCGACGCCGGTGGCACAATCGTCTCCCATGTTCCCGAAGACCATCGCCTGCACGTTGACGGCGGTACCCCAGGCCTCGGGAATGTCGTTGAGCCGCCGGTAGGTCCGGGCGCGATCGTTCTCCCAGGAACGGAACACGGCGCCCACCGCGCCCCAAAGCTGCTCGCGCGGATCCTGGGGAAACGGCGCGCCGGTGTGCTCCTCGACAATTTCGATGTACTCCGCCACGAGCTGACGAAGATTGTCGGCGGAGAGTTCGGTATCGAGTTCGACACGAAGCTCGCGCTTCATTTCTTCGAGACGCGATTCGAAGCGGGAATGTTCGATTTCGAGCACGACGTCGCCGTACATCTGCACGAAACGCCGGTAGCTGTCGAAGGCAAAGCGCTCGTCGGCCTGGGCCGCGAGGCCGACCACGGTCTCGTCGTTGAGGCCGAGATTCAGCACCGTATCCATCATCCCGGGCATCGAGACGCGCGCCCCGGACCGCACCGAAACCAGGAGCGGGTTGGCCGGATCGCCGAAGCCGGCGCCCATGAGCTTCTCGATTCGAGAAAGCGCCGCCAATGCATCCTTGCGCACCCCAGCCGGTAGCCGACCGCCTAGACGATTGAATTCGGCACATACCGCCGTGCCGATCGTGAACCCCGGCGGCACCGGGACCCCCAGCCGACTCATCTCGGCCAGGTTGGCGCCCTTGCCGCCGAGAACCTCGCGCATTTCGGCGCGGCCATCGGCCTTGCCGGCACCGAAGAAGAAGACCTTCCGCGGGCTTCGCTTCGCCTTCTTTTTCGTCGACCCTGAACGCGACCCCGAAGCGTTCCTGCGTGCCGTCACGCTTCCCCCTCCAGGCGCTCGCGGAGGGTGCGCGCAAGTCCGTCGATGGGAATACGCTCCTGCTGCATCGTATCGCGGTCACGCACCGTCACCTTGCCATCCTCCTGGGAATCGAAATCGTAGGTCACGCAGAACGGGGTTCCGATCTCGTCCTGGCGACGGTAGCGCCGACCAATATTCCCCGAGTCGTCGTAGAAGCAGTTGAAGGACCGGCGCAGATCCTTCGCGATCGCATGCGCGGGCTCCTTGAGTTTCTTCGAGAGCGGCAGCACCGCCACCTTCACGGGGGCGAGTTTCGGCGCAAAGCGCATCACCGTACGGCTCTCCCCCCCCTCGAGCACCTCTTCGCAATAGGCCGCGACGAGGATCGCGAGGGCGGTGCGATCGACGCCCATCGAGGTCTCGACCACCATTGGGGTGTAGCGCTCGCCGTCCTCGTCGGTCATCGACAGGTCCTTGCCGGAGAACTCGCTGTGGCGCGACAGATCCCAGTCGCCGCGGTCGTGGATGCCCTCGATTTCCTGCCAGCCGAAGGGAAAGAGGAATTCGACATCCACCGCGCGCCCGGCGTAGTGCGCGAGTTCGGTGGCCGCGTGCTCGCGAAAGCGCGTCTGGGACTCTTGCAGGCCGATCTCCCGGTGGAAGGCCATCCGCTCCTCGCGCCAGATGTCGAACCAGCGATCGCGATCGCTCGGATGGACAAAGAACTCCATTTCGGCCTGTTCGAATTCGCGCGAGCGGAAGGTGAAGTTTCGCGGTGTGATCTCGTTGCGGAAGGCCTTGCCAATCTGCGCGATGCCGAAGGGGACCTTCTGGCGCGCGGCCTCCCGGACACGCTTGAAGTCGGTGAAGATCGACTGGCAGGTCTCGGGTCGCAGGTAGGCCACCGAAGCCGACTCTTCCGAGGCGCCGATCTTCGTCTGCAGCATCAAGTTGAAACCCACCGGCTCGGTGAAATCGTGTTCGGAGGTGCCCTCGCGCGACGAACAGCCCTCGATTCCTTCGAGTTGATCGGCGCGGAAGCGTTTCTTGCAGGCGCGGCAGTCGACCATCGGATCGCTGAAGTGTTCGACGTGGCCCGAGGCTTCCCAGGTCCGGGGATGCGCGACGATGCTGCTGTCGATGCCCTCGACGTCGCCCCGCTCGCGCACCATCCGCTGCCACCAGGCGGCCTTCAGGTTGTTCTTCAGCTCGACGCCCAGGGGACCGTAGTCCCAGAACCCGTTGATCCCGCCGTAGATCTCGCTCGAGGGGAAGATGAAGCCGCGCCGCGCGCACAACGAGACGATCTTCTCGGTGGCAACGGGCGAGGAGTCGCTCGGATCAGATTCCGCGGAAGTCATGGGGCCATCTCGAGAGTTTGGGGCCTCCGTGGTGGGCCCGGGCGCGGAGTATCGGCTGCCCCTTTCGCAGGGTCAAGCCGCCCCGGGTGGGCCCAGGGGAAGCATTTCGTCGAGAAAGCGCTCGCTTCGGAGCTCGATCCCGACGTGGAAGCGGGCGAATTGGCGTACGAGTCGAGCGGCCTCCTCCAGCGCCTCGGGACCCGGGCGGAGCCGTTCGAGCTGACCGAGTTCGAGGCGCAGCACCGCATCGAGGGCTCGCAGGGTGCCGAGGTGCACCGGGAGCAGCATTTCGCCGGTCCGGCCACAGCGATCGCAGACCGGGCCGCCCTCGCCCACATGAAACCCGAGGGGCGCGCCGCCCTCGAGTTCGCGGCCGCAGCGCACGCAGCGACGCAGTTCGGGGCGGAGCCCCAGCGCGTCGAAGGCCCGCACCTCGATGAAGGTCCGCATCCTCGCATCGGGCTCGCAACCCTCGAGAAAGCGGAAGACCTCGAGGGCGAAGTCGTAGAGCTTGCGGCAATCGGCAGGTGCACCGCCTTCGGGCGCCATGCGATCCAGGAGTTCGAGCACGAAACAGGCGAGCGCGAAGCGGGCCGGCTTCTCGCGCAGCGCCAGCTGGGGGGAAAGCAGCTTCGCCTGTTGCAGATATTCCATGCGGCCGGGCCGGCTGCGAAACAGCTGCACGCGCAGGTGGTTGAAGAGATCGAGGGTCCCCGGGAAACGCTTCACACTGCGGCGGGCGCCCTTGGCCATGGCCGTAAGCCGCCCGGATTCCGGCGTCAACAGGTGTACGATGCGATCCGATTCCCCGAAATCCACCATGCGGAGCAGCAGACCTTCGAGCTCGCGACGCGGCACCCGGGAAGAGTAGCTGGCCCGAAGCGATCCCGGACTCAGCGTCGCGCCGACGCGGCCGCCCTCGGCTCGGGGTCGGCTTCCGAAACCGCCTGCCACAGCCTCGCCACCGGATCGCGCCGCAGGACCGTCTCGGCAGCCGGCGCCTCGAGGAAGCTCGAAACACGCAGTCCCCCCACAACGGCGAGGGCGAGGCCGAGGGCGAGCAGCCCGCCGATCAGCACCGGCCGCCCCCGCCAGGGGCCGGAGGCCTTCTGCTGCTCCCGCCCAGCGGGGTCACCAGCCAGTCGCAAGAGGGCTTCGTCAGGATCGAGGTCGAGGGCTTCGGCCACGGCGCGGACGAAGCCGCGCGCGAAGCCATCGGGATTTTCGTCGAAGGCTCCCGCTTCGAGCCGCTCGAGCGAACGCCGCGGGATGCGGGTGCGGTGTGCGAGTCCGTCGATTCCGACCCCGCGCATGCGCCGCTCTGCGCTCAGCCAGGCACCGATCCCAAGCTCCCGCGGGGCGCTGCGCACTCCCTCGTAGTCGCTCACCACGGCGCTGCGAGTCACGCGCGACACCCGGGAAAACTCTTGCGAAAAGACTCAGCGCAGGATATCGAGAAATTCCTGGGAGGATTCGCTGTAGGGACCTTCGGGAGCCGAGACCAGCGAAGCCTCGAAGTGACGAATCGCCGCCAGCCTGTCTCCCATCGCGATGCGCACCTCGCCCGCGCGGTAGTTCGCCTCGGCGACCACACTGCTCGGGCTGCGCTCGATGACTTTCGCGAATTCGGCCAGCGCGTCACGGTTTCTCCCCTCGGTCTCCGCGAGGATGCCGAGGTTCAGGCGCGAGGGCCAGTAGTGCTTTCGGTACTTGAGAGCCTCCTCGAAGCTCTGCCGCGCATCCTTGTACAGACCCTGCTTGAACTGGGCCCAGCCGAGGTTGTTGAGGGCCTGCCACGTCGCGACGTAGGTCGGGTCGAGGGCCAGCTCGCGTGCCTGTTCGGCGGCTTCCGGGTAGTGCCCCAACTGCAGGTAGAGCCCCGAGAGATTGAGCCGAGCCTCCTGGTTGCGAGGATCGAGACGAACCGCGGCCTCGGCATGGCTCTTAGCGTCGGCCAAGCGTCCCTTGCGACGGTGGGCCTCGCCGAGCCAGAGGTGCGTGGTCGAATCGTTGGGATTCAGGGTTTCTGCGTGCCTGAGTTCGCGGATCGCCAGCGCCGTCCGCCCGCGCGCGAGATAGTCGATCCCGAGGTCCCGACGGGCCTCGGCCTCGTTGAGTTGCTGGAAGGTCAACGGGTCCTGGCCAGAGATCGAGGCGCAACCGAGCCCGAAGAAGGCGAGCCCACACAGCGTGGCGTGGACCGCGGTCATCGATCGCTCGCGAAATCGCATTCGGAAACCTCCGGGAGCATCGAGCTCCCACCCCGGGGAATCGCCCGGGCAGGGCTGGACCCCTTTCCCGGCCCCTTCTCCATCGGAGTGCCGTCCCCGCGACTTGAGTCCGCTTCCGTGCAAGCGAGGCCAGAGACCGGCGATTCGCCTCTGGTTCCTGTCCATCGTCGCGATGCCCCGCACCTGCCAAATCGCGCCGCTGAGCCCACTGGGGGCTTTCGGGGCCGCGCGAGCGGGATACACTCCGGCCCCGCCTACGGTCAGTGAAACCCGGGCACAATCACCCCGCGTCGGGGTGAGGAGAACACGGCGATGGCGACCCCTTCCGGGAGTCGATCCGAAGCGGACGCAGAGATTCTGCCAGCGAAGCAGATCTCGATCGCCAACCACGTGGCGATCCGGTTCGCTGGCGATTCCGGCGACGGGATGCAGATCACCGGCACGAAGTTCACGGAAGCTTCGGCGCTCGCGGGTAACGATCTTTCGACCTTCCCCGACTTTCCCGCCGAGATCCGCGCCCCCGCCGGAACCCTGGCCGGTGTCTCCGCCTACCAGATCCACTTTTCTGCCGAAGCGGTGTATACCCCGGCCGACGAAGTCGACCTGCTGGTCGCCTTCAACCCCGCCGCCCTGCGCGCCAACATCGAAGACCTGCGCGACGGCGGCATGGTCCTGGTCAACAGCGACGCTTTCACGCGCAAGGCCTGGGCGCGTGCCGGTTACGACAAAGACCCGCTCGAAGCGCTGCGCGCATCCTCCACCGTCTACGAGGTTCCGATCACATCGCTGAACCGGAGCGCCTGCCAGGGCCTCTCGCTCGGTCAGCGGGATATCGACCGCTCCAAGAACTTCTTCGCACTGGGCCTGCTCTACTGGCTCTACTCGCGCCCGATTGAATCCACGAAGCGCTGGCTCTCGAACCGCTTCAAGGACGACGTCCTCGAAGCCAATCTCCGGGCACTGCGCGCGGGACACGCCTTTGGCGAGACCGCAGAACTCTTCCCGGTGCACTTCGCAGTTCCCGCGGCAAAGATCGAGCCCGGGACCTACCGGAACATCACCGGAAACACCGCCCTCGCCTGGGGCATCGTGGCGGCTCGCAAAGTCTTCGACCGCCCGGTCTTCCTGGGGGCGTATCCGATCACACCGGCCAGCGATGTGCTCCACGAAGTCGCGCGTCACCGCAACTTCAACGTCAAGACCTTCCAGGCCGAGGACGAGATCAGCGCGATTTCGTCGGCGATCGGCGCGGCCTTCGCCGGACACCTGGCCATCACCATCAGCAGCGGACCGGGGATCGTGCTGAAGCAGGAAGCCCTCGGGCTCGCGGTGATGGTTGAGCTTCCGCTGGTGGTGGTCGACGTCCAACGGGCCGGCCCCTCGACGGGATCCCCAACGAAGACCGAACAGGGCGACCTGATGCTCGCGATTCATGGCCGACACTCCGAGAGTCCCCTGCCCGTCATCGCAGCGAACGGCCCCGGCGACTGCTTCAATGCCGTGATCGAAGCCTTCCAGATGGCGGTCCGCTACATGACGCCGGTGATCCTGCTCTCCGACTCGTATCTCGCCAACAGTTCGGAGCCCTGGCGGATCCCCGCCGTCGATTCGCTGCCGCAACAAACTATCCACTACGCCGAACCCGGTGCCGGCGAATTCGAGCCCTACCGGCGAGACCCGGAAACCGGGGCGCGCCCCTGGGCGATTCCGGGCACCCCCGGGCTCGAGCACCGGATCGGCGGCCTCACCAAGGCGCCCGTCACCGGCAACGTCGTCTACGACCCCGAGAACCACGCCGCAATGGTCGAGGCTCGGGCGAAGAAGGTCGCGGACATTGCAAACGATCTGCCCCCCCTCGAGATCAATGGCCCGCCGAACGGCCGCCTGCTGCTGGTCAGCTGGGGGGGGACACTGGGCTCTGTCACCGCGGCGATCCAGGAAGTGCGCGAAGCGGGGCGAGAGATTTCGACGCTGCACCTGCGGCAGATGAACCCGCTACCCCGGGACCTCGGCGAGAAGCTCAAAGCCTTCGATCACGTCCTGGTCCCCGAACTCAATGACGGCCAACTCTGCAGCCTGCTTCGCGCGAAGTATCTGGTGGATGCAGAATCGTTCTCGAAGGTGAACGGCCAACCCTTCAAGGTGTCCGAGTTGAAGGCGCGCATCGAAGCCTGCCTCGACGGAGGGAAACGATGAGCACACCGGCCCCTACGCGGAAAGATTTCGTTGCCGACCAGGAGGTCCGCTGGTGCCCGGGCTGCGGGGACTACTCGATCCTCGCCAATATGCAGCGCGTGATGCCCGAGTTCGGACTGCCGAAGGAGAACTTCGTGTTTGTCTCGGGGATCGGCTGCTCGAGTCGCTTCCCCTACTACATGAACACCTA
>CAJXIC010000048.1 GCA_913054385.1 uncultured Pseudomonadota bacterium | reverse complement strand
CGAAGAGGCGGCCCCGCGCCAACACCCAGCGCGGACGACGCAGCGCTGCGAGGTCTCTGAGGGGATCCCCCTCGACGATCAAGATGTCGGCCACCGCTCCAGGGCGCAGGCGCCCCACCTCTGGACCGATCCCCACCGCGTCCGCCGCCGTGGACGTCGCGGTCCGCAGCGCCTCCACGGGAGTCAGCTCGGCGAGTTCGGCAAAGGCGGCCAGCCCTTCTGCCAGGCGATCGTGGGGCACTCGCGGGATGCCGGCGTCGGTCGAAGCCACGAGCGGTACCCCGGCCTGGCGCAGCGCGGCGAGCACCTTCCGCATCTGCAGGACGAAGCGCGCAGCGGCCTCGTGCCCCTCGCCGTCGCCGGCTGCCGCCCGCAAGCGGCGCCCCCAGCCCAGGTTGATGGTCGGCGAAACCCAGGTGCCCGCTTCGGCGACCGCAGCGACCACCTCCGGTTGCAGGTCGCGTCCGAAGCCACCCGGGCCGGCGAACGAGCAGTGTTCAATGCTCGCGACACCGGCGCGCGCGGCGTTTTCGATGCCGGGGGTTCCGTGGCAATGCGCGGCCACGCTTCGCCCACCCGCCGCCGCGGTGGCCACGACGAGCCGCAGCTGTCGCTCGTCGAACTGGGCCGCGAAGGGGTCCGAGGCCTTCGTCATCACGCCGCCGGTCGCCATCACCTTGACCCAGTCGACCGCGTTCGCGAGCTGGCGGCGCACCACCGAGACGATCTCTTCGTCGCTAGAAGCTTCCCCGCCCCAGAAGTGGCAATGCCCCCCCCGTGAAGTAAGCGGCTGACCGGCACACAGAAGGCGCGGCCCGGGGACTTCGCCACTTGCAATGCGCTCGCGCAGCGCCAGCTCGAGCCCCTCGCCCCCGCCAAGATCGCGCGCCGTGGTGATCCCGGCGCGAAGCATCGCCTCGGCTCGCGCCTCCATCGCGCGCAGACGCTGCGCCGCAGGCGCCACGACCTGCTCCAGCGGGTCGACGATCTCGGGGTCGAGCACCAGGTGGACGTGTCCGTCGATCAATCCGGGGATCGCCGTACATCCCGGAAATGAAAGGGTTTCTGCGCCATCCGCGAGTGCGGCCTGCGGCCCGATGTCGACGATCCGCTGGCCCTCGACCCGTAGAGCCGAAGGCGCCGGCAGCGCTGCGTTCGACTCGCCGTCCCAGATCCGAAGATCACCGAGCAGCATTGCCATTCGCCAAGACTAGCGGCGCAATCGACCACCCGAATATCGAGGGGTTTTGAACACATGACAGAATCTCGTGCCCCTCATTGCGTTTTCGGCCGCGCCAATGCATCTTGAGTGGCGGTCCCCAACATGAGTCGGCCCGTGTGGGGGGTGCGGGGGGCACCCGAGCACGAGGCCGGACGATTCGCGCAGGCCCTCTGGGTCCGCCGAAAGCCAATCGAAAGGGCTCTGAACCATGTCCGATAGTGAAGTTCTCGTCGTCGCCTCGAAGGTGAAGAAGTACATCCGAGACTCCGGTGACATGAAGACCTCGGCCAGCGTGCTGGAGGCGCTCTCGAACAAGATCCGGGGCATGTGCGACAACGCCGTCAACAACGCGCGCGGCGACGGGCGCAAGACGGTGCTGGACCGGGATTTCGAGTAGAGCCGCAGCAGGAGCACGGGCGTCTCAAAAGAGACGGCCCCAGGCACCCGCTCTAGCGTCTAGCCGCCGACCTTCCGCCCATCCGGCGGGGCCGGAAGAGCGCTGTCTTGCGCGGTGCGCGGCTGCAGCTTCGGCGATCAGCCCGCGAGGCATTCCGCGAGGGCGTCGCGCAGCAGCGCTTTCGAAAATGCGTAGCCGACGCGCTCGGCCACTGCGGGGTGCACCTTCTGGCCGGGCGAGATCGAATAGGCGAATTCGCCCAGCGCCAGGCGCGCGAGCGGAAGGGGAACCTGCCCCAGGATTGGTCGGTGCATGGCCCGCCCCAGTTCCCGCGCGAACTCGCCCATCGTCACCACCGCCGGCGAGACCACGTTGACCGGCCCGGCCCAACTCGCCTCGAGGGCGTGCCGGGTAAGGCCCACGGCATCATCGTCGTGCACCCAGGGAAACCAGTTCCCCTTGGAACCAATCGCACCGCCCAGACCCAGCCGGTAGGGCGCCTTCATCGCCGCGAGCGCGCCACCGCGCCTCGAGAGCACCACGCCGAAGCGCAGGCATACCACCCGCACACCGTGGCGCTGGGCACCCGCGGCGGCCGCCTCCCAGTCGACGCATAGGCGAGCCAGAAAATCCCTGCCCGGCGCGGCATCCTCACGCAGCAGCGTGCCTCCTCGCGGCCCGTAGAAACCCACTGCCGAAGCACTGACCAACGAGCGAGGGGGGGACTTCGCCGCCGCAATCGCGTCCACCAGGTGGTTCGTCGTTTCGACCCGCGAAGCCACGAGGACCCGCTTCCGGGCGGCGCTCCAGCGACGCCCGGCCACCGACTCGCCCGCAAGATTGATGACCGCGTCGCAGCCGTCCAGCGCCCGCTGCCAGTCGCCGGGACCCGTGGCGTCGCCCTGTACCCATTCGATGCCATCGCCCCCCTGCGGCTTGCGCGAGAGCGCCACCACCTCGTGACCGTCCTCCAACAGTTCGCGGCAGAGTCGCTGACCGATCAGGCCGGTCGCTCCGGTGACGAATGCGCGCAAGGGTTTGCCCTCTCTCGTCCGTCTCAGGACTTTTCGTTGGGCAGGCGCAGCGCCACGGAAGGGCCCTCGGCGCTGGCCCCCTCGTAGCTCGCGATCGAATCGGGGTCGAAGGCGATCCGCAGCAGGTGGGCCGCCACGAAGCCGGGGGTGTTGAAGGCATCGTCGCGCTTCAACTCGTGGAAGCGCGCGACCGCCGGAAAGCGATCGGCGTCACAGTCGCGAATCGCCTCCTGCATGGCCGTGTCAATGACCCCCGGAGACACAGAAAACGCCCTCAGGCCGCTTTCGGCCTCTTCTTCCTGGACACATTCGGTGAGGCGCTCGACGCCCGCCTTGGCCGCGCAGTACGCCGACCAGCCCGCGTAAGCGCTCCAAGCGGCCCCCGAGGAGATGTTGATCAGTACGCCACCGCCGCCGCAGCTTCGACGGTGGCGCACGAAACTGCGACTGCCGGCGAAGACGCCCACCAGATTGGTGTCGAGATGTTCGCGAAATGCATCGACGGCGAGATCGCGCACCGGGCCGATCGGGTCGAGCACGCCGGCGTTGTTGATCCAGAGGTCGATGCCCCCGAAACGGGCCGCGACGTCTCTGGTGAACCTTTCCAGCGCCTCGGCGTCGCGAACGTCCACGCGTTCTGCGAGCACCGCGTCTCCAGCTCGCAATGCGGGCTCCCCGCGCGAGCAGAGCCCGAGGCGGATTCCGCGAGCGTGGAAATCTTCCGCCAGCCCCGCCCCAAGGCCACGACTGGCTCCGGTGATCACCGCGGTCTTTCCGCGCAATTCGCCGAGGCTCATCGCGTGTCGCCGGCCGCGAAGCCTAGCTTGAAATCGCTCTCGGCCTGGTACACCCGGAGCCCGAATTCCGGGAGGATCGCAAGGATGTGGTCGAAGATGTCGGCCTGGATCGCCTCGTAGGCGTTCCAGTTGGTGGTGCTGGTGAAGCAGTAGATCTCGATCGGCAGGCCTTCCCCCGCCGGCTGCAGTTGCCGCACCAGCAGCGTCATCCCCTGGTGGATCTGGTCGTGATTTTTCAGGTAGCACTCGATGTAGGCCCGCAGCGTGCCGATGTTGGTGAGCCTGCGGATATCGGCGTTGATCGCGCGGTCGCGGCCGGACTGCGCGTTGTGTTCTGCGATCTCCGCCGCCTTGGCTCCGATGTAGTCGTGCAGCAGCGCGTAGCGGCCGAACGCCTCGACTTCTGCAGGCTCCAGGAAGCGAACGGTATTGACGTCGAAGGCAAGCGAGCGCTTGATGCGACGCCCCCCGGATTCAGACATCCCGCGCCAGTTCTTGAACGATTCCTGGATCAGGTGATAGGTCGGGATCGTCGAGATCGTCTTGTCCCAGTTCTGGATCTTCACGGTGTGAAGCGCGATCTCGATGACGTCGCCGTCGGCACCCGCCGCCGGCATCTCGATCCAATCGCCCACCCGAACCATGTCGTTGCTGGCGATCTGTAGGCTGGCGACGAAACCGAGGATCGTGTCCTTGAAGACCAGAATCAGCACCGCGGTCATGGCGCCAAGACCACCGAGGAAGATCATCGGCGAGCGGTCCATCAAGATCGCCAGGATCAGGATCACACCGACGATCACCACGGCGATGTGAAAGATCTGCAGGTAGCCCTTGATCGCGTACTGGTTCGCCGCGCTGCTCGACCGGTAGATCACGTCGATCGCGTCGAGAACGGCTCCGATGACGCGGACCGCGATCACCACGGCGATCGAGTGGACCAGCCTCTCGAGCAGGACCAGGAAGCTCTCGGGGAGTTCCGGGAGAAAGTCGATCCCCTGCAGGATGATCACGATCGGGATCACCGCCATGAGGCGCTCGAAGACGTGCGATTCGTGGATCGCATCGTCCCAGGCAAAACTCGTGCGACGGATCACGCCCTCGATCAAACGCACTAGGAAGCGGCGCAGGACGACGTGCACGGCCTGCGCTAGGAAAAGCAGTCCGGCCAGCGCGGAAAACGCGGTGGTCCGGGGGTGCTGGGCCAGCCAGGCGAGGGTCTCGGTGTAGAGGTTCTCCATGACCGGGAGCATATCGCGCGCCTCCGGGCGGATGCCAAAGACGTGCCAACCGGGGTCGGCCGAGGATGAGCCGGGAGGGGGGCTTCGGGTATCCTTGGCAGCCGCTCATGGAACTCGACCACATCCTGATCAAGGGTGCGCGCGAGCACAACCTCAAGTCGATCGACGTCCGGATCCCCAAGAAGAAGTTGGTGGTCCTGACCGGCGTGTCCGGCTCTGGGAAGTCCTCGCTCGCCTTCGACACCCTCTACGCCGAGGGGCAGCGCCGCTACGTCGAATCGCTCTCGGCCTATGCCCGGCAGTTTCTCGGCCAGATGGAGAAGCCGCACTACGAAACGATCCGCGGGCTCTCCCCGACGATCGCGATCGAGCAGAAGACCGCCGGGACGAACCCGCGCTCCACCGTCGGCACCATCACCGAAATCTCCGACTACTTGCGGGTCCTCTTCGCCCGGGTCGGCACCCAGCACTGCCACCAGTGCGCACGCGTAGTCGCCTCTCAGAGCGCCCAGCAGATCGCGCGCGAACTCGCTGGGATGAAGTCGGGCACGAAACTGGTGCTGATGGCGCCGATTCTCGTGAATCGAAAGGGCGAGCACCGCGAACTCATCGAAGAAACCCGGAAGCAGGGCTTCGTGCGGCTCCGCGTGGACGGCGAGATCCGACCCATCGAAGAAATCGAAACCCTCGAGAAGCGCAAGAAGCACACCGTCGAGGCGGTCGTCGATCGGCTGGTGATCCGTGGGGGGCTGACGAAGCGCCTCACCGATTCGGTCGAAACCGCGCTGCGCGTCGGAAAGGGCAGCCTGATCGCCGCGGTCCCTGGCGAAGGCGACCGGGTCTTCTCCGAGGACGCGGGGTGCAGCTTCTGCGGCATCTCGTTCCCAGAACTGACCCCCCAGGCCTTCTCCTTCAACTCTCCCCAGGGCATGTGCGGAGACTGCAACGGCCTCGGCACCCGCGTCGAAATCGATCCCCGGCTGGTGATCCCCGACGAGAACCTCACGATCGACCAGGGCGCGCTCAAGCCGTGGGGGGCCGACGTGTCGACGAAGACGAGCTGGTCGGGTCTGCGGGTGCAGATCCTCGCGGAACTGGGGGTTCCCTTCGACGTGCCCTGGAAGCGGATCCCGAAGAAACTCCGCGACGTGACGCTCTTTGGCACGGGCGAACGCGAATACAACGTGCGCTGGTCGGGGAAGCGCGGGGGCGAAGGCACCTTCGTGATGACCTTCGAGGGTGTCATTCCCCGGCTGATGCGGCGCTTCCGCGAAGCGGGTTCGGAGCGCGCAAAGCGCTGGCACGCCCAGTTTCTCGCCCAGGCCAAGTGCAGCGCCTGCGGCGGCACTCGCATGCGACCCGAGAGCGCCGCGGTTCGCGTCGGCGGGCGCACGATCGTTGAGATTTCGGCGGACACCGTGGAAGATTCCCGGAACTACTTTTCAGATCTCCGCCTCGAGGGATCGGCCGGAGTGATCGCCCGCGAAATCCTGAAGGAGATCCGTGCGCGTCTCGAGTTCCTGCGCTCGGTCGGGCTCGGCTACCTCTCGCTCGATCGTTCGGGGCCTTCCCTGTCGGGAGGGGAGTCCCAGCGGATCCGCCTGGCCAGCCAGGTAGGCTCGGATCTCACCGGCGTCATCTACATCCTCGACGAGCCCTCGATCGGCCTGCACCAGCGCGACAATCGCCGCCTGGTCAAGACCCTCGAGCGGATGCGCGACATCGGGAACACCATCGTCGTGGTCGAGCACGACGAGGAGACGATTCGCTCGGCGGATCACGTGATCGATTTCGGGCCGGGGGCCGGGGTGCACGGCGGTCAAGTGGTCCACACGGGCACACCGAAGAGCCTCGAGCGCAGCAAGAAGTCCCTCACCGGCGCGTATCTCTCCGGGCGCACCGAGATCCCGGTGCCCGCGAAGCGGCGCATCCCAACGGGCAGCCTGAAGATCGTCGGCGCCAGTGCCAACAACCTGCGCAATCTCGATGTCGAATTTCCGTTGGGGGTGTTCACCGCGGTAACCGGGGTGTCGGGAGCCGGAAAGTCCACCCTCGTCAACGACATCCTGCACCCGGCGCTGGCCCGGCGCCTGCACCATTCGACCCAACCCGTCGGGAAGCACCGCCAGGTTTCGGGTCTCGAACAACTCGACAAGGTGGTGGACATCGACCAGCGCCCCATCGGGCGAACGCCGCGCAGCAACCCCGCCACCTACATCAAGGTCTTTGATGAAGTCCGCCGCTTCTACTCGATGCTCCCCGAGTCGAGAGTGCAGGGCTTCAAGCCCGGCCGCTTCTCATTCAACGTGAAGGGCGGCCGCTGCGAATCCTGCGAGGGGGGCGGTGTCCGCAAGATCGAGATGCACTTCCTCCCCGATGTCTACGTGCGCTGCGAAGAATGTGACGGCAAGCGCTTCAACGACGCGACCCTCGAGGTTCGCTACAAGGGCCTGTCGATCTCCGACGTGCTCGGCCTCACGGTGGCGGAAGCGCTCGAAGTCTTCTCCGCCCACCGCAAGATCGCCGGGCCCCTGGCGCTGCTGCAGCGCGTGGGGCTCGACTACCTGCACCTGGGGCAACCTTCGCCCACGCTTTCTGGCGGGGAGGCCCAGCGCATCAAGCTCGCCCGGGAACTGTCGCGCCGGGCGACCGGGCGTACGCTCTACATCCTCGACGAACCGACCACCGGCCTCCACTTCGACGACGTGCGAAAACTGTTGGCCGTACTCCAGGAATTGGTCGATACGGGAAACACCGTCGTCGTCATCGAGCACAACCTCGATGTCGTGAAGTGTGCCGATTGGGTCATCGACATCGGACCCGAGGGAGGTCCCGATGGCGGCGAGTTGGTCGCCTGCGGTCCCCCCGAAAAGGTGGCCCGCACGAAGGGTTCGCATACCGGCCGCTACCTGAAGCCCATCCTGCGCGGTCGCAAGAAGGCACGCTCCACGTCGAGCCGGTAAACTGCGAGCCGTCGCGCCCGAGGCGACGCCGAACCCGAGCCGATCGAACCCGAAAGGAAAGCCCGCCGATGATCCTGCGCACTGCCGTCGCGGCCGCACTCCTCGTAGCCCCCGTGGCGTTCGCCCAAACTACGCCGACCACCGCCGTTGAGAAGGTCTTCTACCTCTACGGGCTGGGCTTCGGCATGAATCTCGATTCGATGCACCTCGAACCGGCCGAAGTCGAACTCGTTGTCGCGGGCCTGCGCGACGGCTATTCGGGCGCACCCCCGAAGGTGATTCCCGGCGAGAACGAGGACCCGATCGAGAAACTCAACTCGATCGTGCGAGACCGGGCGCGCGCCGCGACCCGCAGCTTCCTGGCGGAGCAGAAGAACGCATCCGGCGCGCAGATCCACCCCTCCGGGTTGATCATGACCGAGATCGTTGCGGGGACCGGCGCCCAACCGACGTCCACCCAAACCGTGAAGGTTCACTACCACGGGACGTTGCCCGACGGCAGCGTCTTCGATTCGTCCGTCGAACGCGGAACCCCTGCAGAGTTTCCGCTGAACCGCGTGATCGAGTGTTGGACCGAGGGCCTCGGCAAAATGAAGGTGGGTGGCAAGAGCCGCCTCGTTTGCCCGCCGGAGATCGCCTACAGAGACCGCGGCTCGCCCGGGCGTATCCCGCCGGGGTCCGCACTCGTCTTCGAAGTCGAACTGCTGGGCATCTCCGAAGCGCCCTGAGTCACCGCGTAGAAGAGCGGCGCAGGACGATTTCGGTGATCTCCGCCGGCGCGCCGAGCCGCATCGGCGGCCCCCAGAAACCGGTGCCGCGACTCACGTAGAGCGTCGACCGCGCGCGCCGATGCAGCCCCTCGACGAAGGGCGTCGAGAGCCGCACGAGGTAGCGGAAGGGCCAGATCTGCCCGGCGTGGGTATGCCCCGAGAGTTGCAGGTCGACGTGGTGACGGCTCGCTTCGGGAAAGGTCGCCGGGTCGTGGGCGAGCAGGACTACCGGCATCTCTGCGGGGATGCCCGCGAGCGCGCGCTCGAGATCCTCGCCTCCCGCGTCGCCCGTCATCGATCCGCGATGATCGTCCACGCCGGCGATGGCGAACGCGCCCTCGCCCTTCAGCACGTGACGGTTGCGCAACACGCAGAGCCCGAGTTCTTCGACCCGCGCGACCCAGTCTTCCGCACCCGAATAGTGGTCGTGGTTGCCGGTCACGAAATACACTCCAAAGGGAGCCCGCAACCCGGAGAAGGGTTCGACCTCAGGCCCGATCGCCGAGACCTTCCCATCGACGAGGTCTCCCGTCACCGCGACGAGATCGGCGTCGAGGGCATTCACCCGCCGGGTGAGCGACTCGGCAAAAGCGCGGCCCCGCAGTGCACTGATGTGAATGTCGCTGATCTGGACGATTCGAAAGCCATCGCGTTCGCGGGGCCAGCGCTCGAGTTCGATTTCGACGCGCCGGATGCGCGGCTGGCGCAGCCCCTCGCGCAGGCCCACGCCCGAGAGCAGAATCGTGGCGGCCAGCACCATCCCCGCCTGCAGCCGATAGAACGCTTCGCTGCCCTCGGGAAGGGCTTCGCCGAAAAAGACGCTCGAAAGGCCGCGTACCAGGCTGAGTGCCAGGTCCGAAAGCCCGAGCACGACGAGCCCGAGGAAGGCAAAGCCCATCCACACCGAGGCCGGCCAGGCCAAAACCCGGGAGCGCCCACCCGAAAGACGACGCGCCGCGATGGGCTCGGCCACGAGCAGCACGCAGAACGCTCCGATCAGGGTGAGACCAGCAATCCTGAAACCCGTTGGCCAATTGGGGTCCAGGACCAGTCGGCTGGCGAGATAGCAGTGCGCGCCCACGACGACCGTGAGGAAGAGCGACAAGAAGATCGTGGTCGCGGTGATCCGCGACCGGCGGCTGCGAGGGGGGGCCATCTCGGCGAGTCTAGCCGCCCCCTGCGCGATGCGGTTTCACCAGGGCACAGGGGCCGATAGGATCCCGGCGCCGGGAAATCGACAGCGGCAGGGAGAGACACGACGTGAAAAGGGGACCCGAACTAGACGGCTTCCAGCGCAAGCAACTCAGGAAGTTGGCGCACAGCCTGCGCCCAGCGGTCGCCGTCGGCGAGGCCGGCAATGATGCCGATGCCAGCCACGTCGTTGATGGT
>CAJXIC010000047.1 GCA_913054385.1 uncultured Pseudomonadota bacterium | reverse complement strand
GGGCTCGGGCTCGGGTCCATCGTCACGTCGCTGATCTACTTGCCGGTGAAACTGGTCTACGCCACCGGGGGCGTGATTTTCGGCGGCTTCGGCTGGGTGTTTTCGGGCGGGGACACGGAGACCGCAGAGAGCATCATCGACCCGGCCGTGCGTGGCGACTACATCGTGACACCGGACATCCTGCGCGGAAACCGCAAACTCGAGTTCTTCGGCGAGCGCTCCGCCGGGAGTCGCGAGGCCTCGTCACCGGACTGGTAGAAGCCCGCAGGGAACCGGGGGTTTTCGACGGGCGCTGCGCCTATCCTCGGTGGTCTTGCCATGCCTGACTTCGCTTCATCCGCCAGCCTGGCCTTTCTGGCCGGGGTCCTCTCGGTGTTGTCACCGTGTGTGATGCCGCTGATGCCGGCCTACCTGTCCCTGGTCTCCGGCGTGTCCGTCGAGGATCTGTCCGAGGCAGGAGACGACCCGGAACTGCGACGCCGCGTGATGCGGGCGTGTATCGGTTTTGTGCTGGGGTTTTCGACGGTCTTCGTGACGATGGGGATCGGCGCGGTGGCGATTGGTCATACCGTTCGGACCTGGCAGGCCTCGATTTTTGGCATCGAATTCGGCATCGCCCAGATCGCGGGAGTGGGCATCATGCTGCTGGGGCTGCACATGACCGGGTTGCTCCCGATTCGCGTGCTCTACCGGGACACCCGCTTCTCCTTCAAGGGGCAGCGCCGGGGCTTCGTCAGCACCTTCCTGGTCGGTGCCGGTTTCGCCCTGGGTTGGTCGCCGTGCATCGGCCCGATTCTCAGCACGGTGCTCGCCCTGGCCGGGAGCAGCGATACTGCGGTCCAGGGGACCCTGCTGCTCACGATCTATTCGGCTGGGCTGGCGCTCCCGTTCCTCGCCGCGGGCTGGAGCATCGAGGCCTTCTTTCGGGTCTTCCGTCGGGTGAGGCGGCACTTCCGGGCGATCGAGGTGGCTTCGGGAGCGATGTTGATGGGCGTCGGGGGCTTGCTCGTGAGCGGCGAATTCGACGACCTGAACCGGCGCTTCTCGTTCATGGCGGACTGGGTCACATCGGCCGAACGCCTACTGCAATGATCCAGTCCGCCAGGGCGAATTGCGCGCGGCGAATCCTGGCGACCGTGCTCGGAGTGGTCGGGCTCGCCTGTGGCGCAGCGGACGAAACCGGGGAATCGGCTGCACCGGCACCGGATTTTAGGCTTCCGCAGTTGGACGGCGGCGAAGTGGCACTCGCCGACTGGGCGGGGCGACCGGTCCTGATCGACTTCTGGGCGACCTGGTGCCCGCCCTGCGTATACCAGGTGCCGGAACTCAATGCCCTGTATGCCGCCCATCGCGAAGCCGGCGATGTCGGCATTTTCGGGATCTCGATCGACGATGACGACGCGATCGACGCAGTTCGCAGCTGGACCGAGGAGAAGGGCGTCGAGTACCCGATTCTCCTTTCGGATGATGGGCTCGCGCGCGCCTACGGAGCGCTCGGCTTTCCCACGGTCGTGCTGATCGACCCCGATGGAAACGTCGTGTGGCGCCACGCCGGGGTGATCGAGCACGAGGACATCGAAGAGCGACTCGAGCCCTACCTGCGGGCCCCGTAGCGGTCGCGACCGAGTCGATTCCGGATTGCAGGGCGCTTGATCGCTCTGATAGGGTACGAGCGGCCCGGGGACGATCTTCGGGCGGTCATGGGGGGGTGAGTGTCGCCGGATCGCCTGGGTAGGGGACCGGGTCCGAGCTGCGGAGCGCGCGGATTCGCATTGGGGCTGGTGCTGGGGCTTTTCGTGGGAGCTTCCGCCGAGGCGCGCATGCAGTTCGACGATGCAGCGCTCGAGATCACCGCCGACCGTTTCGAGTACCACGCTGAGCGCGAGGTCTACACCGCAGAAGGCCAGGTTCGCATCGTCCAGGGCGAGCGAACCCTGGTCGCCGACTGGGTCAGTTTCAGCGCGCGCACCCGCCGCGGTGTCGCCAGCGGAAACGTCGAACTGCGCGAGGACGACGACGTCTTCCGTGCCCGCTTCGTGGAGTTCGATCTCGACACTCTCGAGGGCGTTCTTTTTGACGCAGATCTCGATACCGGCGCCGAGGGCTTCCAGATCCAAGCGAAGCGCCTCGACCGGATCGATCACGACCGTTTCGCGGTCGAGGGGGCGGTGATGACGACCTGCCGCTGTAAGGAAGGGGAGCGCATTCCCTGGAGACTTCGGATTGGCGAGGGCGAGGTCGAACTCGGGGGCTATGCAGTGACTCGGAATACGACACTCGAGATCCTCGGCGTGCCGGCGATTTGGCTCCCCTGGATGCTGTTTCCGGTCAAGACCGAGCGCGAAACCGGACTCCTCTTTCCCGAGTTCGCAATCGGTGGCACGAACGGTTTCGAGGTGGGTCTTCCGATCTTCTGGGCCCCGCGTCAGGATTTGAACGTGCTCTTCACGCCGCGCTACCTGACGAAGCGGGGTTTCAAGCCCGACCTCGAGATCGAGTACGCGCCGAGGTCAGACCTTCGCGGGACCCTTTATGGCTCGTTCATCCACGACCGCAAGGTCGCGAAGGCTTCGGGGAAGGATTATGGACCGAACCGCTGGGCGGCCTTGTGGCAACACGACCAGATCCTTCCGGGGAAGATCCACTTTCGCAGCGACGTGAAGTTGGTTTCGGACAACGAGTACGCCCACGACTTCGATGACATGAGCCGTTATCGCAACGATCGCTACCTCGAGTCGAGTGCCTACGCCGTGCGCCACTTTGGCAGCGATGGGCGTTTTGGGGCGGTGGGTTCGGTGCTCTGGGCCGACGATCTCCAGACCCCGGACGACGAGGACCGCGACCCTTTCTTGATGCAGCGTCTGCCCCGGGTTGACTTCGACAGCCTGGCGGGCGGCAATCCCTGGCTTGATGGCCTCGTTACCAGCTTCGACAGTGACTACACCTACTTCTTCTCGGAGCGAAGAGCGCAGGGGGTGCTGAACGCGCCTGCCGGTGAGGTCTTCACCGGGTTCCTCGATACCGGTGTCGATGCGAGCCCCAATTTTCGGGAGCCGGGGTACGACGCGGCCACCAACCCCGACCCGAATCGTGACGACTGGGCGTCGTTCCGGGGCCCGGAGGGGAATGGCGTCCTGGACGATGGCGAACCGCTCACGGATCGCGGGAGCCGGGTGGTGCTGCATCCCCGGGTCGCCTACCCGCTGCGGTTCTTTGACGCCCTCGAGGTCTACCCGGAGGTCGGGTACTACCAGACGCTCTACTTCACCGAGGAGCAGGACTTCGCGCAGAGGGGGCTGGCTACGGCGCGGCTCGACCTGCGCACCCGCTTGCGGGGAACCCTTGCAGTACCGGGCATGGGAGACCTGACGCACCTCATCGAGCCCCGACTGAATTGGACCTACGTCCAGAAGCAGGATCAAGACGACAACCCGGTCTTCGTACCCGCGACCAGCGTTCCCCAGGATTTCCTGCGACAACTCGACACCGAGAGCATCGTCCTGGATCCAGCGGACCGGATTCCCGAGGCCAACCTGGTGACGCTGGGGGCCGTGCAGCGCTTCTACACCCAGGGTGCATCAAGGGAACTGGTCGCCGACATCGCCTTCGAGGCCGGCTACGACCTGGCGCGCGGCCGTTTTGCGCTGATCAACTTCGATGGGCGGGCGCTTCCCCGAAAGGGCCTGCGGGCCCGCTTCAATCTCTCGATCGACCCAGAAAAAGGAGAAATCGCCCAGGGTCGAATCGACTTGAGCACGCGGCTACCGAAGCGGGGCTGGTTCAAGGGCGGAACGCTGGGCTTCGGTTACCGATACCGGCGCGAGGTCCCGCTTTTCTTTTCGGGGCGCAACACCGCGCGCTACGACGACCAGCGGCCGATCTCGCAGATCGATGCCTTCACCCAACTGCGGCTCGGGCCGCGTTGGACGCTGCAGTACAGCATGAACGTAAGCCTCGAGGAGGGCGAACTGCTGCGCAATGCCGGGGGGCTCACCTACACCTCGGGGTGCGACTGCTGGCGAATCGGGGTCGGGGTTCGCCAGGACCGCGATCGAAAGGTGCAATTCGACTTTCTGATCACGCTGCTCGGAGTGGGCGACGGCCTCGGCTTTGGGGCCGGTGGACTTGCGCCGGGTGCCGATTCGGGGGACTTCGACGCCCGCTATTGAGCGCGTCGCCCGCCGCGTTGACGCTCTGCGCGCTCTTTGGTAACAACCGGAAATTGCGACGTTTTTTGCGTGTCCGACCCCCTCGGCGGGGTCCGGCACAATGATTGCCGCGCCCCCACCGCTTTTGGAAAGACCACCGTGCTCCGCCCCAGTCTGGAAGAGTTCATCGACTTGAGCACGCGCGGGAACTGGATCCCGATCACCCGCGAGATCGCAGCGGACCTCGAGACGCCGATCTCGCTGTTTCAGAAGCTCGACGATTTCGAGACCAGCTTTCTCTTCGAGTCGGTGCAGGGCGGAGAGAAGTGGGCGCGCTACAGCTTCATGGGCTGCGGTGCCCGCGCTTCTTTTGAGGCGCGCGGCGGACAGATCGTGTGGACCGAGGCCGGGAAGACAAGGCGGGAGACCGTCGAGGGCGACCCCCTCGAGGTTTTGCGCCGCTACCTCGCGACCTTCGAGCCGGTGGCTCCGGAGGGCTTCGCGTTGCCCCGTTTCGTGGGCGGGGCGGTGGGGCGTATCGGTTACGACTGGGTCCGTTTCGTGGAATCGATTCCAGATCGGAACGCCGACCTGCTCGATCTTCCCGACATCGCGTTCGTCTTTCCCGAGGTCGTGGTGGCCTACGACAACACGCGCCATACGGCGCTCGTCGTGCGACACGTTCGCGTTTCGGCGGAAGACGGTGCCGAGGCGGCCTACCGCGAAGGGGTCAAGGAAATCGATCGCGTCGTCGCGCGTCTTCGCGAACCGCTCGAGGTGAAGGCACCGGAGCGGAGAGCGAGCGCCCCGATGGACGTCGAGCCGTCGATGACGCCCGAGGCGTACCGGGGCATCGTCGAACGCGCGAAGGAGTACATCCGGGCGGGGGACATCTTTCAGGTGGTCCTTTCGCAGTCGTTCACACTGCCGCTCCAGGCCGAGCCCTTCGAGATCTACCGCGAACTCCGGCGCGTGGACCCGAGCCCCTATCTCATCTTCGTCCGCAGCGGCGATGCGGTACTGATCGGTGCCTCGCCCGAGATCCTGGTCCGGCTCGAGGGCGAACGGGTCGATGTGCGTCCGATCGCCGGGACGCGGAGGCGGGGCAAGAACCCGGAATATGACCGCGCGATGGAAGCAGAGCTGCGCAGCGACCCCAAGGAGCGCGCCGAGCACGTCATGCTCGTCGACCTCGGCCGCAATGATGCCGGGCGCGTGGGCGTAGTGGGTTCGGTCGTGGTCGACGAATTCGCGACGATCGAGCACTACTCCCATGTGATGCACATCGTCTCCAACGTGCAGGCGCGCCTGCGGCCGGGGCTCGATTGGCTCGACGTCCTGCGGGCCACCTTCCCAGCGGGCACGCTCTCGGGCGCACCCAAGGTAAGGGCGATGGAGATCATCGACGAACTAGAGACCTCGAGGCGTGGACCCTACGGTGGTTGCGTGGGCTACATCGACTACTCGGGCAACATGGATATGGCCATCACGATCCGAACCATGGTGGTGAAGGATGGGCGCATCACAATCCGCGCCGGGGCGGGGGTGGTCGCCGATTCGGTCCCCGAACTCGAGTGGAAGGAAGTCGTGAACAAGTCGCGTGCGTTGGTGAAGGCCATCGATCTGGCGCGCGAGGGAGGCAATTAGTCGATGCCCCTGCTGATGATCGACAACTATGACTCTTTCACATACAACCTCGTGCAATACCTCGGTGAGCTCGGTGCCGAAGTGATTGTGGTGCGCAACGACGAAGCGGGGGTCTCTGCGCTGCTCGATCGCGGTCCGAGTGGCGTCGTGATCTCGCCGGGGCCCGGTCGCCCCGAAGACGCCGGCATTTCCGTCGAGATGGTGCACGCCACGGTGGCGGCGGGAATCCCCCTGCTGGGCGTGTGTCTCGGGCACCAGGCCATCGGTGTCGCCTTTGGCGGCCGGATCGTGTCGGCGGGGACCATCATGCACGGCAAGACCTCACCGATCGAGCACGACGGGAAGGGACTTTTCGCCGGGCTCCCGCCCGGTTTCGAGGCGACCCGCTACCACTCGTTGGTGATCGAGGGCGCTTCCTGCCCCGACGCCCTCGAAGTCACCGCGCGCACGGCTGACGGGGAGATCATGGGCGTGCGTCACCGCGAGGCTGCGGTCGAGGGCGTGCAATTTCACCCCGAATCGATTTTGACTGAAGTCGGCAAGCCGCTGCTCGCGAATTTCCTCGGCCGCTGTGGGCCGGCGGGTTCGGGTTCGTGACCCTCACGCAAGCCCTCGAGGCCCTTTCGCGCGGCGAACGTCTTCGCACGGCCGATCTCGAGGAGATCCTCGGGACGCTGATGGACGGGGAAGCGCCTCCTGCACAGAGCGCGGCGCTGCTGATGGCGCTGCGAATGCAGGGGGAGACCGCCAGCGACCTGATCGCCGCAGCGAGAGCCTTGCGGGCACGCGCCACCACGGTGCCGGCGCCCGTGGCGGGGGCGGTCGACACCTGCGGCACCGGTGGCGACGGCTGCAACACCTTTAATATCTCGACCACGGTCTGCTTCGTGGTGGCGGGGGCCGGCGTGCCGGTCGCGAAACACGGCAACCGCGCGGCCAGCAGCCGCAGCGGTAGCTTTGACGTGCTCGAGGCGCTCGGGGTGCGGATCGACCTTCCGGTGGCCGCGGCCGCCGGGCTGTTGGCAGAGGTGGGCATCGCGCCGCTCTTCGCTCCAACCGCCCACCCCGCCATGAGGCATCTGGCGCCGGTACGACGAGAACTGGGGATCCGAACGCTGATGAACTGCCTCGGACCCCTGCTCAACCCGCTCGGCGTAAAGCACCAGCTGGTGGGCGTCTTCTCCGCCGATCTCGTGGAGCCTCTCGCGAGCGCGTTGGCAGCGCTCGGCTGCGAGCGCGGGCTGGTGGTTCACGGCGAGGACGGTCTCGACGAATTGTCGACCACGGCGCCGAACCGTACCGCCAGCGTAATCGCCGGAGAGGTGCACACCCGGATCGTCGACGCCGAGGATCTGGGGCTGCCCCGCGCCCAGCTTGCGGATCTCGCCGGCGGCGATGCGAGCGAGAATGCCGGCATCCTGCGCGCGATCCTCGGCGGCGAGTCTGGTCCGCGCCGCGACATCGTGCTGCTCAACGCTGCCGGCGCACTGTGGGCGGCGGGGAAGGCCTCCGATTTCAAAGCCGGGATCGCGCTGGCGGCGGAGAGTCTCGACTCCGGCGCGGCGCAGGCGAAACTCGGTGCGCTGGTCAAGGCCAGCCAACGCGTCGGCGAGGCGATCGACGGGTGACGATTCTCGACGAAATTCTCGCGCGCAAACGCGACGAGGTGGCCCAACGTCGCAGCCTGGTGTCGGCCGAAGAACTCGCCGAACGCGCCGCGGCGGGCGCGCCGGATTTGCGTGGTTTCCGAAGAGCGCTCGAGGCCGCTCCTTTTCCTGCGGTGATCGCGGAGCTCAAGAGGCAGTCGCCGAGCCGCGGGGTGATTCGAGCGGACTTCGATCCGGTCGCCTGCGCCGAGGCCTACGAGCAGGGCGGTGCGGCCGCGCTCTCGGTACTGACCGACGAACCGTTTTTCGGCGGACGACTCGAGTACCTCAGCGCGATTCGCGCGAAGGTCGATCTGCCTCTGCTGCGAAAGGATTTCCTGATCGATCCCTACCAGATCGACGAGGCACGCTGTGCCGGGGCGGACGCGGTGCTGCTCATCGTTGCGGCGCTCGAAGACGAGCGGCTCGAGGAGTTGCTGCGGCATGCGGCAGAGAGGGGACTGGACGCGCTGGTCGAGGTCCACGATCGGGCTGAAGCGCAGCGCGCCCGAAACGTCGGTGCTCGCCTCGTCGGGGTGAATAATCGAAATCTCGCGACTTTCGAGGTCGACCTGGGCACCACCGAACAGGTCGCCGAGGTGTTCAAGGACGACCTCGCGGTGCTTCTCGTCTCCGAGAGCGGTATCCACACTCCCGGCGACGTGGCGCGACTGGCGGCCGCGGGCGCCAGCGCCTTTCTTGTGGGAGAGTCCCTGATGGTGGAGCCGGACCCGGGCGAGGCCCTCGCGAGACTTCGGAGAGTGGTGTGACCGGCAACGTCCGAATCAAGGTATGTGGACTGCGAAGCGTCGACGATGCCCTTGCGGCCATCGACGCGGGCGTCGACCTCGTGGGCCTCAACTTCGTGGCGACTTCGCCGCGCTGCGTCAACCTGCGTGAGGCGGAGGCCATCGCCAGCGCCCTCGAAGGCTCGGGTATCGAGCGCGTCGCGGTGTTTGCGGACCCGGCCTGGGAGGACGTGGACCGGGTGCTCCGGCGCGTCGATTTCGAGAGGGTCCAGCTACACGGCGACGAATCCGAGGAGGATGTCGAGGCGGTGGAACTTCCCGTGATCAAGGCGTTGCGCGGGGCAGACCTCGAAACCGCCGAAGCCTACCCCGGGGCGCTGCTGCTGCTGGATCACCCCCACAGCGGCGGGGGGCGCGGCCAGACGTGGGAATGGTCCGAAGCCTCGGCGCTGATCGAATTGGGACTCGACGTGATTCTCGCCGGGGGTCTGCACCCGGAGAACGTCGAGCAGGCCCTCGAAGCCGTCGGGGATGTGCCTCCCTGGGGTGTTGACGTGGCCTCGGGAGTGGAGGGCGAGGGCCATCGCAAGGATCCCGCGCGAATGCGCGCCTTCGTCGAGGCCGTGCGGCGCGCGAGTGTGCCCCCGGTGCTCGAGGCCGGAGGATGATCTCCGAAGCCGATGCGCGCGGCCGCTTTGGCGATTACGGCGGCCGCTTCGTTCCCGAGACGCTGATCGCGGCGCTCGACGAACTCGAGGTGGCCGTTCGCGAAATCGTGGGCTCGGCCGAGTTTCAGAGCGAACTCGACGGGCTGCTCTCGCGCTACGCCGGCCGCCCGACGCCGCTCACTTTCGCCGGCCGCATGACCGAGGATCTCGGGGGCGCCCGGATCTACCTGAAGCGCGAGGACCTCGCGCACACTGGCGCACACAAGATCAACAACGTGCTCGGCCAGGTGCTGCTCGCGCGTCGCATGGGGAAAACCCGGGTGATCGCCGAGACCGGTGCCGGACAGCACGGCACCGCCACGGCCACGGCCTGCGCGCTGATGGGCCTCGAGTGCGAGGTCTTCATGGGCGCCGAAGACGCGCGGCGGCAGGCGCTGAACGTCTTCCGGATGGAGCTGCTCGGTGCGCGTCTGCACGTCGTCGAATCGGGATCCAAGACGCTCAAGGATGCGACGAACGAAGCGCTTCGCGATTGGGTGACCCACGTGGGGGACACCTACTACTGCATCGGGTCGGTGATGGGCCCGCACCCGTATCCCACGCTCGTGCGCAATTTCCAGCGGGTGATCGGACTGGAAGCCCGCGAACAGATCCTCGAACTCGAAGGGCGCCTCCCGGATGTGCTGGTGGCCTGTGTCGGCGGCGGGTCGAACGCAATCGGGCTCTTTCATCCCTTTATCGACGACGACGGCGTGGCCCTGGTGGGCGTGGAGCCGGGTGGCGAAGGCCTCGACTCGAACCGCCACGGAGCGACCCTCGTGGCGGGGTCGCCCGGAATCCTGCACGGCCAGCGAACCTTGGTGTTGTCAGACGACGATGGTCAGATTTCCCCGGCCCATTCGATCTCGGCCGGGCTCGACTACCCCGGTGTGGGGCCGGAGCACGTTCGGTTGCAGGAGACGGGGAGGGCCCGCTACGAGGTCGCCCTCGACG
>CAJXIC010000046.1 GCA_913054385.1 uncultured Pseudomonadota bacterium | reverse complement strand
GAGCGCCCTCGACCGTCCCGCGCACCCGGCCATCCGACTCGATGAGCGCGTCGTCACCTATGCCGAACTCGATCGCGCGGCCCTCGGCGTGGCCGCATCGCTGCGCGAGCGCGGCGTACAGCCCGGGGAATCCGTGGCTCTACTGGTGCCGAATGTTCCCGAGTTCAGCATCGCCTATTTCGGGATCCTCTACGCCGGGGGTGTGGTGGTTCCCATCAACGTCCTCGCTGCGGCGCCGGAGGTCACCTACTTCCTCGAGGACGCCAACGCAAAGCTCCTGATTGCGCACCCCCTCTTCGAGGCCCCGGCGCGCGAAGGCGCCGCCGCAGCCAGAGTCCCGTTGGTGATCGCTGGGGGCGCCGGTGGCCGCGATTCGCTCGAAGCGATGGCGCAAGCCGATCCGCGCGAAGGGTTGCACCCGACTGCAGCCGAAGATACCGCGGTCATTCTCTATACCTCGGGCACCACCGGAAAACCGAAGGGGGCCGAGCTCACCCACTCGAATCTGTTGCTCAACTGCTCGCTGGTGGTCCCGAAGCTATCGCACGATCTGGGGCCCGACTCTGTCGCGTTGGCCACGCTTCCGCTCTTTCACAGCTTCGGCCAGACGGTCATCCAGAACGGCACGCTGGCGGCGGGGGGAACCTTTACGCTGCTGCCGCGCTTCGATCCGCAACGGGCCTTCGAGGTGATGGAACGCGATGGCGTGACGATCTTCGCGGGGGTGCCGACGATGTACTTCGCGCTGCTCCACTTCGAAGCGGAGCGCGCCTACGACCTCTCGAAGCTCTCTACCTGCATGACCGGGGGGGCCCCGATGCCGGTGGAGGTGATGGGTGCCTTCGAAAAAAAGTTTGGGGTGAAGATCCAGGAGGGGTTCGGACTCTCCGAGACTTCGCCGGTGGCGAGTTTCGGCAGGCTCGACCGGCCGCGAAAGGCCGGGTCGATCGGCTACCCGGTCTGGGGCGTCGAGATGTGCATCGTCGACGACGATGACAAGAAACTCCCCGACGATGAACGCGGCGAAATCTGCATCCGCGGCCACAACATCATGAAGGGTTACTTGGGGAGGCCGGACGCCACGAAGGAGGCCCTCAAGGGCGGGTGGTTTCATTCCGGTGACATCGGAATCCGAGATGCAGACGGTTGTTATTGGATCGTCGACCGCAAGAAGGACATGATCCTGCGCGGCGGCTTCAACGTGTACCCGCGAGAGGTCGAGGAAGTTCTCTACGCGCATCCCGCGATCGTCGAAGCGGCCGTGGTGGGGGTGCCCCACGAGAGTCACGGCGAAGAGGTGAAGGCGGTGGTGGCGCTCGGCGCGGGGCAGAGCGCCGAAGCGAAAGAAATCATCGCCTTCTGCAAGGAGCGCCTCGCGGCCTACAAGTACCCGCGCATCGTCGAGTTCCGAAGCGAGTTGCCGAAGGGGCCCACCGGGAAGATCCTGAAGCGCGAGTTGCGCTGAAGCGCTTCAGTCTGCAGAGCCGCGGCGTTTCTCGAGCAGATCGCGGAAGGTGTCCGGCCCCACGCTGATGAAGAGGCCTTCGCAGTGGGCGGTGAGGGTCTCGCCGGCGAAAAGTTCGCAGTGGGTGAAGGTCTTGCGCCCCTCCACGCGGTCGACCGTGGCCTCGAAGCGCAGATCGGTGTAGAGCGGGGTGGGCTTCTTGTACTGGACCGTGAGACAGGCGGTCATCCCCGGGTTGCCGGTGATCGAGTTTGCGAAGCCGAGCACCTCGTCGAAGGAGGCCGCCACCCAGCCGCCGTGGAGGCAGCCCGGCGGCCCTTCGTAGGCGGTTCCGAAGTTTACAAAGCCAAAGGCCCGCGAGCGATCCGAGTCGGCCTCGAGGCGGATCGGCGGGGCGAGTGGGTTCGACAGGCCGATGATCGGACTTTTGTCGAAGAAGGCGCCGATGTTCCCCGCCGGAGATGTCTCGGCCCAGCCCTCGTACTTGTGGCGCTGGGGGTGTCCCTCGAGTCGATCGCCGAAGGCTTCGAGGGCATCGGCGGCGGCGGCGAGTTCTTTCTCGGGGGCGTCGGTTTCGATCAAGCCCTGGATCACCCGGCGCATGGCCGTCGCGAGGCGTCGCTTCTCGATCCACGGCCCCTTCTTTCCCTCGCCGGTGGCGTTCTGCCAGCGTTCGTAGTGGGTGCGTAGCTCCCGACTGGTCGTCATGACGTGCTCCTGCCGAGCCCGCGACTGCCGTCGGGACGGACCCCTGATCGCTTCGGGGCAGCGCCAACACGCGCCCCGCTGAGGATCGATCGCTTGCGCATGGCTTGCACTCCTGTCGTCGGGGAGCGCCGCGGGCGCGATTGCGGGACCCCTCTGGCGCTCCACGGTAACGGAAGAGGCGAGCTAAAAAAGCCGACGGGAAACGGTCGCGGCAGTGTGACCGGATCGGTCATTGCGATCTGCTTCCCTTGGGTCGTGGTACCCCTGGAGCACCCCCAGTTCCGCCCTTCGAGCCAATGCGGCTCGACCACCTCCCCGAGGAGGGTCGCCTGCCCCCGGCGAAACTCCTCGGGGGGGCACCCCCCGCCCTGGGCGGGGGCTCGTGTGTTTCATGGTTTCGTCCCGTCGCTGGCCTGCAGCGTCCACCGGCTTTCCCCCCCCCCCCCGGCGCTTGCGCCCCGCAGCGGGCGCCTGCCCGATCTGTCGCTATCCAGCTCTCGACGTAGACGAAGTCGATCTCGATGGTGCGTTGCGCCTGCTCAGCTGTCCTCGCTGCGAGCATTGCCACACAGAGCGCCCGGAGCCGGTGCGCGCGGTGGCGGCCGTGAGTCGTTTGGCCCGGGCGGCCTGAGCCCTCGAGCCCTTCGGGTGTTTCGGCTACGCGGCCGAGAATAAACGGCGACGGCAGCTCCGGGCGGGTTTGCGTCGACGGCGCCTGGCCTGCATGGTACGGTCCGCAGAGCGGCAGCGAGCTTCCTGCGCTCGCGGCCCTGCGACTGCGCCGCCCCGCATCCCCGTGCTAGTGCGACGTTCGCTCCCCCCGAAAGCCGAGAATTCTCGGGGGACGTAGCGTATGCAACGACGAGCTGCAGAGAAGAGACCGCCGGCACGAGCTGGTGTCGCGGCACCGGTTGTGGCCACCGCAGGTCGGCGCAAACCAAGCCAACGGTTGGGTTCCGGGTGTTTCGGCCTCGCGCTGTGGCTGGTCGTCGTCCTGCATGCGGGTGTGGCAGGCGCAGTGGAGGTCGTCGATGTTCGCATCGGCGAGCACGCGAAGTTCACGCGCCTCGTCTTCGAGCTCGACGCACCCGCGGCCACCGGATCACGCGTACCCAGGCGGCGGGCGGCAAAGAATTGCGGATCGCGTTCCAGGCACAGGCGCAGCCTTCGAAGTTTTCCTTCAAGGCCGGCCGAGTCGAAAGCCTCGACGTGCGCGCGAAAGCGGATACCGCCCTGGTCATTGTCGGACTTCGAGACGAGCAGGCCCGATTTTCGGAGATGACCCTGACGAAGCCGTACCGCGTGGTCATCGACGTGCTGGCGCCCGCCGGGATCGCGTCGGCCGCGGCAGCTCGCCCCCAGAAGGGGGAGCAAAAGTCGAAAGCCGCAAAGACGACCGCTGCGGTAAGGCCGACGGCCGTGGCTCGCACGCTGGTTCCGGCACTGAAGCCGACGAAGCTTGCGAAGGCGGTCGAGACGGTGGCCAAAACGCCACCGATTGCGGAGGCCAGAGTGCCCGCGGAACCCGTATCGGCGGCTCTACCGCGCGACGCGAAAAGCGCGGAAACGACGTCCAGCGCTGCGCTGCCGGCCCAGCGCATCGAGGATGGCGATCGGCCCCTGGCCCCGCCGTGGGCTTGGGCCGCCCTGGGTGGTCTGGTTCTTTTGGTCGCCGGTCTGATGGTGGCGCGCCGTCGCCGCCGCGCTTTCGACCGAGACGCTGGCGTCCTGGTTCCGGTCGACGCCGGTGCGAGCCCTTTCGAGGGCCTGGTCCCGGAAGTCAGAGCGAAAGTCGAACCCGGGGTCGAGGCTAGACCCGATGCGGCAGCCGAACCCGATGCTGCAGCCAAGCACGATGCTAAAGCCAAGCACGAAGCGCAGACCGAGACGCGGGAGGTGGCGTCGCGCAGGCACGGAGTCGAGGCAGAAGTCGCGGGAAATGACGGCGGCGAGCCAGTGGTGGAAGGCGAAGACTTCGCGCTGGTGGAAGCAGGCGCAACCGAGGCGAGCACAGCGCTGGCAACGGAAGGGCTGCACCCGATTCTCGAGCGAATCGAGGCGCGGCTGCTGTCGATGGAAGCTCGTCTCGAAGACTTCGAGGCCGGAACGTCGGGCTTCGAGAAGCAGGTCGACACCCATACCGAGGAGCTTCGCGTGCAGCGCGCCGCGATCGCGCGCACCCAGCGCGCCCTGCGTCAGATCAGCCGGCCGCGCGATGCCGAGGTTTCGGGGAGCGAATCCGTCGCGCCGACAGGCACCCGAGTCGGCCGCCGAGACGCAGACGGCGAGCATTGAGCGCGTGACCGGTTTGCGCGCCGGGCGCGGTCAGGCCTCGCCGGCGAGGGCCATCTCGAGGGCACCGAGCGAAGCGGCGAACTCGCCGTTTTCGATCACCACCGCGTGGAGGCCCTGCAGCGCTGGAATCGCGCGCAATAGGTCGCAGAGCAAAGGGTTGTCGCGCAGCGCGGACCCTGCGTAGGCGACGGAGGAGAGATTTTCGGCGCGTGCGAGTGCGGCGGCCAGGAGGCCTACGTTCTCTCCCACCAGCCCGAACAGCGCCGCAGCAACGTCGTTGGCCTCCTCGTTTTCGTTGCGTCCGAGTTTCTCGAGCGCCGCTGCCGTTAGATCGCCTGGCAGCGGAGAGTCGCCGGCTTCGTAGATGTCAGCGAGCACCAGGTCGACCTTCGTCCGGTCGCCGCTCGAAGCGCAGCGCCGCAGCTTGTCGAAGTCGCCGCATCCAAGGAGTCCCCTGGCGAGACCCACAAGGGTTCCGCCACCGAGCGCTGTACCACCGACGCGCCGTGTTTCGTCATCGGCGATCCGCAGCATCGACGTTCCGGTTCCAAGAGAAACTCCGAGGAAGGGGCGCGCAAGGTCGCTGCCGGAACGCTGCAGCAGCAGCCCGGCCCCGCGCCCAAAGGCCTCGAATTCCGCGACGACACGGGTGGGTGCAGCGAGTTCCCGGGCGAAGGCGCGGGCGCCCGCCCCCGTGAGTGCGACGCAAGCCGCATTCGATTGGCGCACACGGTCTGCGACCTCGGCCCGATCCTGATTCGGGTGGGCGAAATAGAGATCGTCGTTACCGGGGCTGCGCCAGGTAACCTTGATCCGGCTCGCGCCCAGGTCGACCCCGATGGCGAGGCGGGAGTTCGGTTCTTGGGTCACGCGACACGCCTCGATAGGGTCCGCCCGTCTTCGTGAATGGGATACACTCGTTGTCCCTCCACTCCGGGTCGAAGGATAGGATGTATACCGACTTCTTCGGGCTTCGTGAGAAGCCCTTCGCCCTGAGTCCCGACCCGCGCTTCCTCTATCTCTCGGGTTCGCACCGGGAGGCCCTCGCCCACCTACTCTACGGCATCGAGGAAGGCGAGGGATTCATCGCCATCACGGGTGAAGTCGGCACCGGCAAGACGACGCTCTGCCGGACGCTGCTGGAGCGGCTTGGCAGCGAGACCGAGGTGGCCTTTCTCTTCAACCCGATCGGGTCTGGGATCGAATTGCTCCAGGCGATCTCGCGCGAGTTCGGCCTGCCGACACAGCCGGCGACACGCGCGGACTTGAACGACGGACTCAATCGTTTCCTGCTCGAGAAGAAGAGCGCCGGGCATCGCGTCCTGCTGATCGTCGATGAGGCCCAGAATCTCGGCACGGAGACCCTCGAAGAGATCCGTCTACTGTCGAATCTCGAGACCTCGACCTCGAAGCTGATCCAGATTTTGCTCCTCGGACAACCCGAACTCGCGCGCAAGCTCGATTCCCCGGAGCTGCGTCAGCTGCGACAGCGCATCAGCGTGCGTTGGAACCTCAGTTCGCTCAGCGCGCGCGAGACGCGTGATTACGTGCGGCACCGGATGCGGGTGGCGGGCGATTCTGAGCGCAGCATCTTCAGCGATGCTTCGCTTCGGAGCGTCTATCGGCGGACGGGTGGCGTGCCGCGCCTGGTCAACGTGCTCTGCGATCGCAGCCTGCTCGTGGCTTTCGGGAGTGCCCGTTCGAAGGTGTCTGCGGCGATCGTGCGCCGCGCCGCGAAGGAGATCCCCGACGCGGGCCGCCGGCTGGGCGCGCCGCTTTCGGCGCTGCTCGGAAGCATCGGCGGCCTTGGCCTGGCCGGGGCCGCGGCGTGGGCCCTGCTCGGCAGCCTGCCGCCCGCTTCGGCACCGCCCCTCCTGGACGTGCGCCCGCCCGCACTGCCTGCGGTCTCGAGTGCGCCGCCCGGCTTCGGGTTGGCGCCGATGCAGCACGCATTCGTCGCCCGGGAGACTCCTGTCCGGGTGCCGGTCGCGGAAGTGTTCACCGCGACGGTGCCTCCCGAGGTAGAAGAAACGACGTCGCTGGTTTCGCTCCGCTACGTGCTGGGAGCGGGCGACTTCCCGCTGGCGCGACTCGAAGCGATCAACGCGGTGCTCGAAATGCACGATCTTCACCCCTATCAAAGCGTTCCGAAGTCGCGGGCGGCGGCACTGGCCTGGCTCCGGTATCGCGGTCTTTCGGTTCTCGAAGTTTCGGACGCCGACCTTGCGATGCTCGAAACCTTGAACCACCCCGCGATCCTCGAACTCGCTTCCCCGGGAGGCCCGGTCTTTGCGACGCTGGGAAGCCTCGACGGCGAGCGGGCTTCGCTATGGGGTTCGTTCGCGGGCGACGGGGCGGTTGTAAAGCGGGAAGATCTCGAGCGTCACTGGAATGGAAACGCGTGGGTGGTCTGGCAGGCTTTCGAGCCGATCCCCGAAGTGATGGTCTACGGCGAGCGGGGGGCGGGTATTATTTGGCTGCAATCCGCACTGACCGAGTTGGGACACTACGCGGGCGATGCGTCGGGGCGCTTTGACAATTCGACCTACGAGAGCGTGCGCGCCTTCCAGGTCGAGCACGCGATCGATGCCGATGGGGCGGCGGGCCCGCGCACGCAGATGCTTCTCTACGATCGACTCGAGCGCTACGCCAACCCAACCCTGGCGAAGCGAACGCCCGTCGATTCGGCGACGACATCGAAGGCACCCGCCGCAGTGAACGAGCCCGCGCGCCGCAGCGATTCGATCCCGCTTCGTCTGGGAAGCGAATCGGGATGAGCACGATTCTGAAGGCCCTGCGTCGCCTCGAGGAACAGCGGCGGGTCATCGACGAAGAGAATCTGCGAGAGCGGATTCTCGCCTCGCCGGAGCGTGACGCGGCGCCGCCCTCGCGGCTTCGGAGCGTCGGCAAGGCACTCCTGCTCACGCTGGCGGCGGGTATCGTCCTCGCGGCTGCGTCATTCGGTGTGTGGAGTGGCCTCGGTGAAGTGGCCGATTCCGACGCCGCGAGCCATGCGGAGACGCCCGCACCCGAAGGGGGACTTGCCTCGCGGGCAGCGGAAGGTTCGAGGGCATTGCCGTCTGGTTCAGCGCCGCGTCCGAGTGCCTCCGAAGCCGCGTCGTCGGCGGCCGTGGTCGCGACGCCTGCTGCCACACCGCAGCGGCCCCCGGTTGCGAGGGTTTCGCCTGTGCCCGCCGTTTCTGCGCCCCCGCCGACGTTGCGTCCGGTTGCATCGGGCCCGAAGCTCGCCGATGACATCGCCTTGATCACCCGCCCCCCGAAGCCCACCGCTCTGCCCGTCGAAGCAAGGTCTTCGCCGGTCGCAGCGCCGAAGGAGTTCGTCGTGATCGCGACGGCCCCCGACCCGCTCCCGGTTCCCGCAAAGCTCGCGGCGGCGGCGCCGCCGATTCGCAGGATCGAGCGCGCGCCATTTCCGGAGTTCACCGTCAAGCGAATCGAATGGCATCCGCGCGCCGCGCGTCGGGTGGTCTTGATCGACACGGGTGGCGCAGCAGCGCCCCGACCCTACGGCGAGGGCGAGAACCTGGGGGTGCTCGAGATCGTCGAGATCACGCCGACGGCGGTTCTCTTCCGGCGAGACGGGGTCGAGATTCGGCGCGCTGTCGGCCACTGATTTACGGGGCGCTCGGCTTGCGGCTGGGCTAGCGAGCACGGCCACCGCTCTTAGTGGAAGCGAGGCGGCTCGTTGTCGTCGTTGTCGCGGTCGCGCCAGCGATCCTGCTGTTCGCGTCGCTCGCGGTCATGAACCATCCGCAGCTTCTGGCGCATGCGGTAGCGCTTGTAGCGGTGCTTCAGCGTGTCGAGGGTGGGGGCGCCCGGTGTCCGGCCCTCGCGAACGAGGTAGATCCAGCCGACGACGGCGCCGCCGAGGTGTCCGGCGTGGCTGATGGTTGCCGCCTGGGGGCCGGCGATATCCATCACGAAGATCAGCGGAATCAGCCAGATGGCCTTCAGGGGGATTGGAGGAAAGATCAGCATCACGGTTCGCTCGGGCCAGGTGAAGGAGAAGGCGAGGAGGACGCCCATCACCGCGCCCGAAGCGCCCACCGTCGGGATCAAGAGACTGTCTCCGGAAACGGTCCAGCCGCCGACGATCGGGAGCCAGGGCAGACTCGTGATCACGATCCCCGCGCCGACTCCGCAGATCAGGTAGTAGCGAAGGAAGCGCTCCTCGCCCCAGGTCATTGCAAGCTGTGACCCGAACATCCACAGCGCGAGCATGTTGAAGGCGATGTGCCAGAGCCCGGCGTGCAGCCACATGTAGGTGAAGGGCTGCCACACGTAGCCGTGGATCCAGACCGCGTAGGGACTTGCGGCGCCGGAGTCGCGAATGAAAGGGAAGAACGCCTGCAGAACGAAGACCCCGACGTTCGCGATGATCAGATTCTTGACGATGGGGGGAGTGATCGGTGGACCGAAGCTCACATTGCCGCGTCCGTACACGTATCGTTCCTCGCCTAGATCAATCGGGGTCGCAGGGAACCCGGGCAGTGGTCGCTCTAAACAACGGGGCCGGACCGGGCTTCGCTGCGGGCCCTGGTGCTCGTGCAGAGGCTACGGAGCCCACTGGGTAGAGTCAAATCGAGGTTTCGCGCAGGGATCCTCAGGCGAGCCTTCCGCAGAGTCGCGCCGCATGAATTACGCCGAGGGCGCTCTTCGCGTCGATCATCTCGCCGTTCCAGACCATTTCGAGTGCGCGGGAAAGGGGAACCCTCAGGACCTCGATCACTTCGTCCTCTTCGAGTCGCTGGGGGACGACCTCGAGGTCGAAGGCCGCGAAGAGGTGGATTTTCTCGTCGGTAAAACCGGGGGCGGTCCAGATGGCGCCGAGCGGTTCGAGGCGGCCGGCCCGCCGCCCGACTTCTTCCTCGAGTTCGCGTGCCGCACAGACGGCAGGGTCCTCGCCGGCGTCGCGCTTGCCGGCCGGGATCTCGAAGATCTCGCCGCCCGTCGCAAACCGATACTGCCGAATCAGCAGAATTTCGTCGCTGGTTTCGAAGGGGACGATGGCCGCGGCACCGGGGTGGCGAACGGTGTCGAGGGTGACCTTCTTCCCCGTCGGGAGCAGGACGTCCTCTGTGACGACCTCGATCCATTCGCCCTTGTATCCGCGCTCTGTCATGGCGCGGCGCAGGGTAGCCCCCCGCCCGCGAGCGCGCCGCGAATCAGAGCGAGTCGGGCGGGAGGCGGAACTCGATTCGGGGATCGTTCCAGTTCACGGTGAATTGCCGCAGCATGCCGGGCGGCATCCACAGCCGACCTTCGAAGGTGGTCTCGAATTCGAGAAGAATTTCCTGGCCTTCGTAGTCGTTGAGGTCCAGTTCGACGACCCGCCTGGCCTTTCGCGACCAGTCCGATGACTGCTTCGGATAGGATCGATTCCGGTA
>CAJXIC010000045.1 GCA_913054385.1 uncultured Pseudomonadota bacterium | reverse complement strand
CGCGGGATGCAGCGCGCCTGGTGGTGCTCGACGCTCCGGGTTCCTGGCGAGAGCGCTCCGCGTCTCAGCATTTTCGAAAAATCGATGCCCGGGAACTACACCGTCAACCGCGCGGGTCGCCGCATCGCGAACGAATCGCAGAACTACCAACTGTTCGTGCGCCAGCAGCACGAGCTCCACAAAGCGGGCGAGGACTGCGATCCGCTCTTCATGGTCTTCGATGCAGAGCACCGGAGGAAGTACCCGGTGGGGCCACTGTTCCCCGGGAAGTTCCTCCCCGATGCGCTGGTGAATCGGAACTGGTTCAGCAGCGGCTTCGTGACCCGCGCCCAGACGCTTGCCGAACTCGCGGAGAAGACGGGGATCGACGCAGTGGGCCTGGAAGAGACGGCGAAGCGGGTGTGTGATTTTGCGCGGCAGGGGAAGGACCCCGACTTCGACCGCGGAGCTTCGGTCCACGACCGTCATTACGGCGACCCTGCGTGCGAGCCCAACCCCTGCCTCGGGCCGCTTTCGAAGCCCCCCTTTTACGCGATCCGCATCGACCCGGGAGATTTCGGCACCGCCGTGGGGCTGGCGACCGACGCGCGCGCGCGCGTCCTGAGCGAGGCGGGCGCGCCGATCCCCGGGCTCTACGCTGCGGGAAATTGCGCGGCGGGTATTCTTACGACCTACCCGGGACCGGGGGCAACCCTCGGGCCGGCGATGGTCTTCGGTTTCATCGCGGGACGCGAGTTGGCGACCGATGCCGCAGTGGACGAAGCGAGCTGAGGAGGAGCGAGATGGAACGCGCCGAATACGCAGACCGCGTTCGCGCCCTGCTTCCGGGGCTGCGTGAGCGCGCGCGCGAGTGCGAAGAGTTGCGGCGCCTTCCCGATGCCACGGTGAAGGAGTTCGAAGAGTCGGGTCTGCTGCGCGCGCTTCAGCCGGCGCGCTGGGACGGCTACGAACTGCCGCCGCTGGCGCTCTTCGAGGGTGTTGAACTCGTCGCTTCGGCCTGCCCGTCGTCGGCGTGGTTTCTGGGGGTGGTGGCCGTTCACAACTGGCAGCTCGCGCTGTTTCCCGAAGCCGCGCAACAGGAGGTCTGGGGCGAGGACACCGCCGCGCGTATCAGTTCGTCCTACGCCCCTACCGGGAAGGTCGAGAACGTCGACGGCGGCTTTCGGCTTTCGGGTCGCTGGTCGTTCTCGAGTGGCTGCGACCACTGCAGCTGGGTCTTTGTGGGGGGGCTCGTGCGCCGCGAAGGTGAGCCGACCGTTCTGCGCACCTTCCTGGTTCCGCGCAGCGATTACGAGATCGACGACAATTGGTTCGTCGCCGGACTCTCGGGAACCGGCAGTAAAGAGATCGTGATGGAGGGCGCCTTCGTGCCCGAGCACCGCAGCCACAGCCTGGTCGACGCCTTCCAGCTCAATAGCCCCGGGCAGGCGAGCAACCCGGGCCCCCTCTACCGCCTGCCCTTTGGCACCGTCTTTTCCTTCGGCATCGCCGCCCCGGCGATCGGCGCGGCCCAGGGCGCCTACGATGCCTACACCGCCACCATGCGCGAGAAGCGCATGGCGGGGGGGCCTGGTCGGCTGGCGGACGACCCCTTTGCCCAGCATCGGCTTTCGCATGCCGAAGCGGAGATCTCCGCGGCGCGCCTCGAACTAAAGGGCACCTTCGAGCACTTTTCCGCGCTGATCGATGCGGGGGAGGAGATCCCGCTGCGGCTCCGCACCCGGGCGCGCTTTACCGCGGCGAACATCGTGCAGCGCTGCGTGCGCGCGGTCGATCTACTCTTCGAGGCGAGCGGCGGTCGCGCGATTTTTCTCGATTCGCCGATTCAGCGTTTCTTCCGGGACATCCACGCGATGCGGGCACACGCGATCAACAATCCGGACCGCAGCGCGCAACTCTTCGGCGCGAGTGAGCTCAATCCAGACCAGCCGCCGAAAGATCTCTTTCTCTAGAAACCGGAGCAGCGTATGGCGAAGGTCGCTCGACTGGGATATTTGGGGCTCGAAGTAAGCGACGCCCTGGCCTGGGTCGACTTTGGTGTCGACATGCTGGGGCTCGCACCCGCCGACGCTTCACCGGGCGGCGCGCGGCGCCTGCGCATGGACGACCAGGCCTGGCGCATTGCGCTGCACGAAGGGGATGCCGACGATCTCCTGTATGCCGGGTTCGAAGTGGACGCCGCGGCCGATCTCGAGCAGTTGGCGGGCTCGCTGGGGGCCGACGGCCTCGACGTCGAAGAGGCCGACGCGGTGGCGTGCAATGAGCGCGCGGTTCGCTCGCTGATCCGGGTACGCGATCCCGCCGGAAACCCCATCGAGATCTTTTATGGGGCGACATCCGGCGCTTCGGCCTTCGAGTCAAAGCGGGTGCCGGGTGGTTTTGTCACCGGCGACGAAGGGCTTGGGCACATCGTGCTGAACGCCCCGGATGCCGCGGCCATGCAACACTTCTACTGCGATCTTCTCGGGCTGCGACTTTCGGACCGGATCGAGGCCGAGGTGGCCCCCGGGTTCAAGGTCGAGATCCAATTTCTGCACGCCAACGCCCGCCATCACAGCGTGGCCTTTGCCGAGGTCGTGCAGCCAAAGCGTCTCGACCACGTGATGCTCGAGATGAACGCGCTCACCGACGTCGGCCTGGCCCGCGATCGCTGCCAGGCGGGCGGGGTCCGCATCCTCAACGATCTGGGCCAGCACCCGAACGATCTGATGCTCTCTTTTTACGCGAAAACCCCTTCGGGTTGCCGCGTCGAGGTCGGGCATGGCGGACGCAAGGTGGACGACGCGACCTGGGAGCCGACGGTCTACTTCGAGACGAGCTTGTGGGGGCATCAGCGTCCGCCGAAGGCCGCGAAGGCGGGCGCATGAAGATCGGGTGGAATGGTGGCGGGCATTTTCGCAGCGTCGAGGCGATCCGCGAGCGGGCCCGCTGGGCGGCCGAGCACGGCTTCGCGAGTTTCTGGCTCTCGCAGATCGCCGGCCCTGATTCGCTGACGGCACTGGCTGCGGTGGGACGTGATGCTCCCGGCCTCGAATTGGGGACTTCGGTGGTTCCCCTCTACGGGCGTCACCCGTTCGTGTTGGCTTCCCAGGCGCTGGCCACCCAGGAGGCCGTGGGCGGGCGGCTCGTTCTCGGGATCGGCCCCTCGCACAAGCGCTACGCCGAACACATGCTCGGCGGAAGCTACGCGCGTCCCTTCACCCGCACCCGCGAAGAACTGCAGGTGCTACAGCAACTGCTGGCCGGGAAGGCCGTGGATTTCGAGGGCGAAGAAGTGACGCTGCGCGGACAGCTCGCCATCGAAGCGCCCGCGCCGCCGATCCTGGTGGCGGCCCTCGGCGAGAAGATGCTGGCCCTCGCGGGCAGCGAGGCCGATGGAACCGCGCTCTGGATGGTCGGGCCGAAGACGCTGTCGGATCACATCACGCCGCGGATTCGCAGCGCGGCGGCGGAAGCGGGGCGTCCCGCTCCGCGAATCCTTGCCGGGGTTCCTGTCTGCCTCACCGATGACGCCCCCCGCGCCCGCCGCCACGCAGCCCCTCAACTGGCGGTCTACGGGAAGCTGCCCGCCTACCGCGCGATGCTCGAGCGTGAAGGCGCCGCCGCCCCCGAGGCGTTGCTCGTCGCGGGCAGCGAAGATGCGATTCGCGAACGGCTGGCGGGATACAAAGAGGGTGGGGCGACCGACCTTCGGGTTTCGGAGATGTGTCCGGACGAAGACGAAGCCGAAGCCACGCGCGACCTCCTGGTTCGCCTGGCCAGCGAGTCCAACTAGCGACTCGCGGGGACCGTCCCCGCTATCCGGTAGCGGCCGCAGCGCCAGCGCGTCGCCCTGCGGAGACACAGTCCGCCAGCGACAGACCGCTCACGTACTGGTTCGAGCAGATCCCGGCGGCGACTCGCCCCGCCGCGAAGAGTCCGGGGATCGGCTGACCGTCGTTCCCCAACACCCCGTTGTTCGCTTCATCGACGGCGAGGCCGCCGAGCGAGAGCGTCATCAACGGCCAGCGCCAGTCGTCGAGAGAACAGTTGATGGCCCTGTAGGGAGGCGCGAGCAGCGCGCGCTCGTCCTTCTGCATGGCGTCCGGCTGCCCGGATCGGATGTCGGCGTTGTAGCGCTCGATCGTGGCCTCGATCGCGGCCGGATCGCAACCGATGCGCCGAGCCAACGCAGCGGGTGTCGCGGCCCGACCGCAGTTGAACCAGAGATTGAGCAGCGCCGGAAGTGTCTGAAAGAGTTGCATCTGGCCGCCCCCCACCTGCGCGCGCGCCCGCCGCCAGAGTGCGCGGTCGATCACCAGAAAGGCGTGGCCGCCGCTGGCTTCGACCAGGGCACGGCCCACGGAGGCGCCGTAGAGGGCCTCGTTCACGAAGCGTTCTCCGCTCTTGTCGACGAGGATTCCCTCGCAGAGTGCGCTCGGCGGGTTCAGAAAAAACCAGGCAGAAATGCGATCGAGGTGCCTCGACTGGGCACCCTGCGCCTCGGCCATCGCGATGCCTTCACCCGAGCAGCCAGCGGTGCCCATCGGCAGCCCGCGCACGTAGGCCGGCGCGTGGGTGGCCACCATCTCGGGGTTGTGGATGTAGCCGCCGGTGGCGAGGACCACGCCGCGCCGGGCGTGCAGCGTTCGGCGCTGGCTCCGGCTGCGCTCGATTACGCGGCCGAGGGCGCGCAACCCACGCCCTAAAGGGGGCACGAAGGGCGAGACCTTCGTGGCGAAGAAGTCGATCTGCGCGTGGAGCCAGCGTGCCGGACCGGCCGGGATTTCGTCGTACTCGACAGCGTGGACACGGCCAGAGTCGTTGCGAAACAGCTTGCGCACGCGGCAGTGGCTGCGAACTTCGACGCCCGCCGCGAGCGCTGCGGCGCGCAGGGGCTCGAAGAAATGACGTCCCGGAAGGCCTGAAGAAAAGTACGGTGTCCGCGCGGCGCAGGGCGCGCACGATCGCGCCAGGGCCGAAAGCCCTCGTTCCCCGAGTAGTAGAGAAAGTAGTCGTCGCTCGGGTAGGAGGTCTTGACTGGGCAGAGCGACGAATCGAAGCGCACCCCGTGTTCGCTGAGCCAGTCGAGGTTCGACGCGCTCTCGCGACAGAAGGCCTGGAGGGCTTCCTCGGAGACGACGCCGCCGATCTCCTCGCGCAGATAGTCCGCCATCGCCGCGACGTCGTCTTCGACACCGGCTTCGCGCTGGATGCGCGTCCCGCCACCGGCGTAGAGGACCCCGCCGCTGATCGCGGTTGCGCCTCCCCCCGCGAATCGGTCGAGTGCCACGACCTCGACGCCGTCGCGTGCCGCCTCGATCGCAGCAACGGCGCCCGCGCCGCCAAAGCCCACCACGATGACGTCGACTTCTTCCCCCCGCGAAGACAGGGACGTTGTTGCTTTGTTGCTTTCCGGGCCCGGAAAGCAACAAAGCAACAACGTCCCTGTCTTCGCGGGGGCCGCCATTCCGCGCCTCAACGCAGGCCGAAGTCCCAGCCGTCGCCGACCTGATAGCTGCGCAGGATACGCCGTGCAGTGCTCATGACATGGACCTCGTCGGGGCCGTCGTAGATCCGCGCGAAACGCGCGCGCCGGTACATGCCCTCGAGAGGGGTGTCTTCGGTGACGCCCAACGCACCGTGTACCTGGATCGCGCGATCGATCACGTTGTGGAGCATCTTCGCGCCCATCACCTTGATCAACCCGATTTCGACGCGCGCTTCGTCGCCCTCGTCGATCTTCTTTGCGGCGTGCAGTGTCAGCATCCGGGCGGATTGGATCTCGCAGGCGCTGTCGAAGATGAACTTCTGGATCTGCTGGTGGCGCCCGAGTTCCTTGCCGAAGGCGACGCGGGTGTTCGCGCGCTCGCACATCAGGTCGAAGGCGCGTTGGGCTTGCCCCAGCCAACGCATGCAGTGGAAGATGCGACCGGGGCCGAGGCGACGTTGGGCGATCTTGAAGCCCGCGCCGCGGGGTCCGAGCAGGTTTTCTTCGGGCACCCGAACGTCGCGGTAGCGGACTTCGCAGTGCCCGCTCTGGTGGCCCATCACCTTGACGTCGCGCACGATGTCGTAGCCCGGGGTGTCGGTCGGGACGATGATCATGCTGAAGGCGTCGTGGTCCGCAGCGTCCGGTTCGGTCCGGCACATCACGGTGGTGTAGGCGGCACGATTCGCGCCGCTGGTGAACCACTTGTGGCCCCGAATGATCCAGTCGCCGCCCTCCAGGGTGGCGGTGGTCTGCAGCTGGGTCGGGTCCGAGCTGGCGACATCGGGCTCGGTCATTGCGAAGCTCGGAAAGATCTCGCCCGCGACCAGCGGCTTCAGGTACTGGTCGCGCCAACGCGGCGACGCGAACTCCATCAACATGATCGAGTCCTGGAGCGAGTGGGTGCCGAGGGCCACCATCGCGATCTCGGAGCGACCCACGACCTCGTTTACGAAGACGTAGTCGAGGAAGGGTAGGCCCTGGCCGCCAACCTCCTCGGGGTGCCCGAGGGCCCAAAGCCCGGCTTCCTTGGCTTGCGCCATCAGGTCGCGGAGGGCTTCTTCGGATTCGGGCGTGCGTCCCCCCTCGAAGAGGCCTTCTACCGGGTAGACACGTTCCTCGATGAAATTCTGGACGCGCTGCCGGATCTCGCGGATGGGTTCGGAGAGTTCGATACTCATGTGCGGGCCTCCGCTTCGGAGTCTAGGGCCCTCGAACGCCTCTCGTCGATTGCGGTGCTTCGGTATGCTCGTGCCCGCGCGCCGGCAGCGGCGCGATTCGTCCATTGGGGAGGTTTCCATGTCATCGAACCGGGGCTTTGAGGTTCTGCACGACCCCACGCGGAACAAGGGCACCGCCTTCAGCCTCGAAGAGCGCGATCGCCTCGGGATCGAGGGGCTGTTGCCGCCGGTGGTGGAGACTCTCGATCTCCAGGTCCAGCGCGCGGCCGCCCAATGCGATGCCTGCGCCTCGGACCTCGCCCGCTACATCTTTCTTTCGCAGCTGCAGGATACGGACGAGGTGCTGTTCTACGCGCTGCTCGTCGCGGATCCAAACAAGTACATGCCGCTGGTCTATACCCCGACGGTGGGCGACGCCTGCGAGGAGTTCGGTCACATCTTTCGCCATGCGATGGGAATGTTCCTGCCGAGCACCCTTCGCGGGCGCCTGGCCGAGACCCTCCGCAACTGGCCCGAAGCCGACATCCGCTTCATCGTCGTGACCGACGGCTCGCGCATCCTCGGCCTCGGCGATCTCGGTGCCAACGGCATGGGCATCCCGGTGGGGAAACTCGCGCTCTACGCTGCGGCCGCCGGAGTGCCCCCCCAGTACACGCTGCCCATCGCCCTCGACGTCGGAACCAACAACGAGGCGCTGCTGGCGGACCCGCTCTATCCGGGCCTGAAGCAGAAGCGGCTGACCGGAGACGACTACTTTTCCTTCCTCGAAGAATTCGTCTCGGCGGTCGAAGAGGTCTACCCCGGGTGCTGCATCCAGTTCGAAGATTTCAATATCCAGCACGCGGTGCCGCTGCTCGAGACCTACCGCGACCGCCTGTGCTGTTTCAACGACGACATCCAGGGGACCGCGGGCGTCGGCACCGCCGGGCTCCTCGCCGCCTGTCGCATGAAGCAGGAAAAGATGGCGGAGCAGAAGGTGCTCTTTTTGGGGGCGGGTTCGGCGGGCACGGGCATCGCCGAACTCATCGTAATGGCGATGGTGGAGGACGGTCTCACCGAGGCCGAGGCCAAAGAGCGCGTGTGGCTCTTTGACAAAGGTGGTCTGCTCACGAAGGACCGCCTCGACTCGCTCCTTGATTTTCAGAAACCCTTTGCGGTGGATCGCCCGCCGAGCTCTGATTTCGAGCAGACGATTCGCGACTTCGGCGCCACCGCGATCATCGGCGTCTCGACGGTGGGCGGTGCCTTTACCGAGGGCGTGCTGCGCAGCATGGCCGAGTTGAACGAACAGCCGATCATCTTTCCCTACTCGAACCCGACTTCGCATAGCGAGTGCACCGCCGCGGAAGCCTACGCTGCGACCGACGGGCGCTGCCTTTTCGCCAGCGGCAGTCCCTTCCCGCCGCTCGAAGTGGGGGGCCGCACGATCGAGCCCTCCCAGGGGAACAACGTCTACATCTTCCCGGCGCTGGGCCTCGCGCTCTATGCCACGCGGGCGACGCGTGTCACCGAGGAGATGTTCCTGGTGGCCGGGCGCGCCCTGGCGGACCAATTGACCGACGAAGAACTCGCGGGCGGGCTGCTCTATACGCCGCGCGGTCGGATTCGCCAGGTTTCGGCGGCGATCGCGGCGCAGGTAGCCGAGAAGATTTTCGATCTCGGACTGGCCGGCGAGGAACGCCCGGACGACATCGAAGCCTTTATTGCCGAACGCACCTACCAGCCGGTCTACGGCGAGGTCGCCTGACACGCCCGCCGGTGTTTGACGATTGACAAAGTAAAAGCGGCCCTAAAGGATTGCTTTCGGGAACCACGCGAGAGGGGAAGTGCATGGGGCGAGGAACGCAGGCCGGGATCGGGATCGCAATCCTCTGCGCGGCGATGATCGCCCAGGCAGAACTGCCGGTGGTCCACTACACGCCGAACCCGCTCGATACGACGCCCTTTGGCCCCGCGAAGGCCGACATCCTGTTGCGGCCGAACAACTTCTTGCCGTGCCAGGGGGCGGCGATCTCGCTCTGTTACTACTCGGGGATGGCCTCTTCGAACCCGGGCCTGCCCACCGAGCGCGACCTCTCCTGCACCCTCACCGACGACACCGACTTCGCGAACTGCCGCTGCATCCACGTGCCGCCGGGGACTCCCTACCAGGTGGACATCAACGCGATCCTCGACCTCGATCTCTACCTGAAAACGGTGAAGATCTGCGGCTCGGATGGCACGCGCTGCCAGCGCTATCCGAACATGGCTCCAGTCTGCCGCGCCATCAATAAAAATTCGATGTTCGACGCGGCGCACTCGATTTCGACCTTCTCTTCGGCGCTCGACGCCATCGCCGACCCCGACAGCCCCTACCACATCGCGCCCACCCAGTGCCCGGCGACTTCGGGCGAAACGGCGCTCTACGCGGGCTGCATGACGGCGCCCTGCGTGCCCGACACCGGGGCCGACCCCATCGTGATCGAGGGTTCTTCTTACAGCATCGACCGCTGCGCCTGCCCGACCTACGACGGTCGCTACCAGGTGGGGACGGCAATTTCGACCGACGATTGCGTGCTCTATGACGGCGAGCCCGAAACCGGCGAGAACGTCTGGTCGGCAGCGTATTCGCCGCTGGAAGACGTGGCCGACGGCAACGCCATCCTGCCCGGGAACAACTGCACGCCGGACCTGCCGGCATCGATGGGCGGCTGCCCGATCCTGCAGCCGATCGCCGGTAGCGACCCGGTCGAGGCCTACCTCCCGACGCCGCCGACGAACGTTCGCTGCGCTTCGGTGTGCCGCGAGTACCGGCGCTCTCGCGCCGGTAGCGATGACGGCATCGAAGTCGGCTACACCTGCGACGCAACCCTGTGCACGGCGCCCGAGCAACTGCACCTGGTTTCCGAGGCGTGCTCGGGGCTCAACAACCGCCGCAGCAGCATCCGCAAGATCGCCCAACTCGAGATGCAGATGGGCTGCAGTTGTTGCGCCAGCCAGATCTGCGGTTGCGAGGCCTCGGACGATACCCAGGCGAAGGTCTTCGAACTGAACGCCGCCCAGGAGGCGCTGGGGATCGAGACGCAGTGTGCCAGCAACGGGACCCTCTGCGGCGAGGCGCCCTGAAAAATTGTCGACGCGAAAATCGGGGACGGGGTTTCTTTTTTTCCTTTTGTCCTTTTCTGCCGTCGAAGTCGGGTCTGGAGCGCTCCTGGAGCGGAAAAGGACAAAAGGAAATCTCGTCCCCGCTTTTTAGTTGCGGATGTCGCGCAGAATCAGGGAACGCTGGCG
>CAJXIC010000044.1 GCA_913054385.1 uncultured Pseudomonadota bacterium | reverse complement strand
CGGCCACGGCGGTGGACCGCGAGAACTAGACAACGTCTCCGCTTCGCGGTCAGTCGCGCTCGGCCTCGCCGACCATCGGAACGAAGCGGACCGGAAGCAGCGACTCGAAGTGCAGTCCCTCTTCGTCGCGCGTGACGAGGACCAGCTCCTGGAGGCCGACGCCGACGGGCGCGACCAGGCGTCCGCCGACCGCGAGTTGCTCGAGTAGAGGCTCCGGGATGTCGTCGGGGGCCGCGGTCAGCAAAATGGCGTCGAAGGGGGCGTGTTCCGGCCAGCCCCCATAGCCGTCGCCGCTCCGCACCTCGACGTTCGCGATTCCCTTCGCTTCGAGGAGTGCCCGGCTGCGCTGCGCCAGGGCCTCGACGATTTCGATCGAGTAGACGCGCGCGGCAAGTCGCCCGAGGATGGCCGCCTGGTAGCCGGATCCAGTGCCGATCTCGAGCACCTTCTCACTGCCATCGAGTTCGAGTTGCTCGGTCATGAAAGCGACGATGTAGGGCTGCGAGATCGTCTGGCCGTAGCCAATGGGAAGGGGTGAATCACGGTGGGCGCGGTCGCGCACCTCGGCGGGGACGAAGTCGGCCCGCGGGATCTCGCGCATCGCTTGCAACACGCGGGGGTCGCGGATGCCGCGCGCCTCGATCTGCGAATACACCATGAACTCGCGCTCCTGTTGCTCGAGTGGAGGGGCGGGAGGCGGGTCGGTCTCGACCCGCGGGCTCGCCTCGCAGCCCACCAGCACCGCGAGAGCCGAGAGCAGCGGAAGCACGCCTGCGAAGGATTGGGACACTCGATACCTCGGGCCTCTCAGTGTACGTCCGCCGGGATCGGTGAAATGGGCCCTTTTGCTATGCTCCAAGATAGTCGGTCGCGTGGGCGCGGCGACCTCCACCAGGCGGCGATGGACGATGCGAAAAGACAAGGACCGCTACTGGGATTGCCTGGACCAGGCGATGGAAGCTTCGCACGGGGGCCGCACCGACGAGGCCCTCGCCTGGCTCGACGAGGCCCTGAAGGCCCAGCCGGGCGGTGCCGAGGCCCACAACGGCCGCGGCGAGATCCTGTGGGACGAGGCGCGGGTGGACGAGGCGCTCGCTGAGTTCGAGCGGGCCATCGACACCGACCGCAAGTTCACGGCCGCCCACATGAACCGTGCCGAACTCCTGATCGAGGAGCTGGGCGAGTTCGAGGCCGCGCTCCGCCAGTGCGACACCCTGCTCGCCGGGAATCCGGAAATGCCCCGGGCGGATCGGCTGCTCCAGGCCGAGATCCACTACCTGAAGTCGAAGGCACTCTTTTACCTCGACGATCTCGAGGGGGCGGTCTTCCTGGTGCGCCGCGCGAGCCAGGCCGTGGCCGACCAGCCGGTGTACTTCGCCTTCGAGGGACAGATCCTCTTCGAACTCGGCCAGAGCGACGACGCGCGCCGCGTTCTCGAACGCGCCGTGGCGATGGACCCCGACGCTCCCCACGCGCTTTATCACCTGGCGTTGGTCCTCGAACGCCTCGAGAGCGCCGAAGCCTCGGAGCCTCTCTTTGTCCGCGCCAACGCCCTCGATCCCGACCACTACCCGCTCCCGGCCGAAGTCGACACCGAGACCTTCGAGCAGGCAGTGCGCGAATCCCTCGACAACCTTCCGCGATCGATCCGCGAGTACATCGAACCCGTCGAGGTGATGGTCGAAGACTGGCCGTCGAATGAACTCGTCTCTTCCGAGAGGATCTCCCCGCAGATCCTGGGAATTTTCATTGGCGTACCGCGAACCGGAGCTTCTCTCGACGTACAGGTACACGATCTCGATCGCGTGATTCTTTTCAAGAAAAATCTCGAGAAGGTCTGTCGCAGCGTCGACGAATTGATCGACCAGATCGAGATCACCGTCCGTCACGAGATCGGGCACTATCTCGGTCTCGATGAAGACGACATGGAGCGGCTCGGTCTCGCGTAGCGCCGCTGTACGGGGTTTTCGATGTCGGTGCTGATCGACCGTCTCAGCAGGATCGTCGGTGCACGCCACTGCCTGGCGAGCGCCGAGGAACTCTTCGTCTACGAGTGCGACGGGTTGACCCTCGATCCGGTACGCCCGGTGGCGGTGGTCCTGCCGGCCGACGCCGCCGAGGTTTCCGGGGTGGTGCGGGTGTGTTCCGAACTCGGGCATCCGGTGGTTCCGCGCGGAGCGGGAACCGGGCTCTCCGGGGGCGCGCAACCGATCGAAGGCTCGGTCGTGGTGGAGTGCTCGCGGATGGACCGGATCCTCGAAATTCGCCCCGAAGATCGCGTCGCCGTGGTGCAGCCCGGGGTGATCAACGCCGAACTCTCGACCGCCGTCGCCGAACTCGGCCTCTTTTATGCCCCCGACCCGTCGAGCGAGCAGGTCTGCACCATCGGTGGCAACGTCGCCGAAAATTCGGGTGGCCCCCACACCCTCAAGTACGGCACGACGACCAACCATGTGCTCGCCCTCGAATTGGTGCAGAGCGATGGCGAACGCCTGCGGCTCGGTAGCCGCGCAGGACGCTCCCGCGAGTTCGATCTGGTGGGCGTCGTGGTGGGAAGCGAGGGCACTCTCGGGATCGTGACCGAGATCAGTGTGCGGCTCTCCCCGATTCCGGAAGGCGTCGAGACGTTGCTCGCCATCTTCGACGACACGGTCTCGGCGTGCCGCGCCGTGGGGAGCATCATTCGCAGCGGCCTGATTCCCGCGGCCCTCGAGATCATCGATCAGCGCACGATCAACGCGGTCGAGGACAGTGTCTACCGAGCCGGCCTGCCCCGTGACGCCGGAGCGGTGTTGATCGCAGAAGTCGACGGCGCGCCATGCTCGCTACCCGGAGAAGTGGAACGCATTGGAGAATGCGCGCGCGAAGCTGGTGCGAGGGAGTGTCGGGTGGCGCGCGACGAAGCCGAGCGCGCGCGCTTCTGGCGGGCGCGAAAGGGGGCCTTCGGCGCCATGGGCCGTCTTGCGCCCGACCTCTACGTCCACGACGCGGTCGTGCCCCGCGCGAGACTCCCGGAGGTCCTCGAGAAGATCTGCGAGATCGGCGACCGCTACCAACTCACGCTCTCGAACGTCTTTCACGCCGGCGACGGAAACCTCCACCCGAACATCTCCTTCGATCGACGCAATGCAGAGGAGGTCGAACGGGTGATCGCGGCGGGGCGCGAAATTCTCGAAACTTGCGTTGCGGCCGGTGGCGTCATCACCGGCGAACACGGCATCGGAGTCGAAAAGCGCGACTACATGAAGCTCGTTTTCGAGGACGAGGACCTGCTGCCGATGCTCTATGTGCGCGACGCTTTCGACCCGGAGCGTGTCTTCAACCCGACCAAGATATTCCCAACGACCCGATTCTGTTTCGAATCGAACCCCCGGGCCCGGGGATACGACCGCGTTCCATTCAAATGAGCGACGATCGCAAAACGCAGCCGGCGGGGACGCCCGAAAGGCCGGACCGCGCGCAGCTTCTTCGGCAGCTCGGTGCCGAGGAACATGCCCCGGTCTCGATCGATGGGGCCCTGGTGCACCGCAGCCTTCGGCCGGGAGACGCTGCGGCCGTCGCGGCTATTCTTTCGCAACTGCGCGGCAGCGACATCGCGGTGGTGGTGCGGGGGGCGGGCTCTTCGCCCGGGCCCTCGAACCCGCCGAAGCGCGCCGATCTGCTTCTTGAGACCACGAAGCTCAGCGGTGTCGACGACTTCGATCCCGAGGAAGGGGTCATTCACGTGGGTGCCGGTACCCGGCTCTCTACCATCCGCGAGGCCGCCCGTGCCGCGGGCTGGGAACTTCCACTCGATCCGCCGGGCACGAGCGCGACCCTCGGCGGTGTTCTTGCCCGGGCCGCGGTGGGTCCGCGCGAACTCGGCTTTGGCCCTGCTCGCGATTGCGTACTCGGTCTCGACGTCGTTCTCGCCGATGGGACCGTCACCCGCTGCGGCGGGCGAGTCGTAAAGAACGTCACCGGCTTCGACCTCGCCAGGCTCTACACCGGTTCCTGCGGAATTCTTGGCGTGATCGTCGGTGCCTGGCTGCGCCTGCGCCCGCGCCCGGCGGCCGTCAAGGCGCTCCGCGCGAGCGGCTTCGACCGCCCGCGTCTGCTTGCGTGGACGGCAGAAGCGGCGCTGCGGGGAACGGCGCGTGCCGCGGGACTCGTGACTTCGGGCCTGCTTCCGGGAGGGTCCACTGAAGAGGGCTGCTTGGCGTGGGTCGAATTCGCCGGCGAGGTTCTCGCGGTGGAAGAGGATGCGAACGCCACCTTTCGGGCGCTGCCCGGAGTCGAGGAGGTCGAAGAGGCCGCCGGCCCGCTGCGTGAATGGCAAGCCGCTTCGCTCGGAGACCGGGCCTTGCGCGCGCGTCTCCATGCGGGCACGGGTTCGATCGAAACCGCCAGCGCAGCGCTCGAAGAAGCGGGCTTCGCGCAGCTCGTGTACCCCGGCACGGGGACCCTCTACGCGCACACGCGCGCCTCGGCGTTGCACGGCCCGATCAAAATCCTGCGCAGCCTTCGGGAGCGACTCGGCGGTGACCTGTGTTTCGAGGAAATGCCCGACGATGCGAAGGCAGATTATGATGCCTTCGAAGTCAGCCCGGACGAACGCCAACTCTGGTCTGCCCTGAAACAGCGCTTCGACTCCGAAGGTCGCCTGAACCCGGGCCGCGGCGCGGGAAGGCTCTAATGGGCGAGCGGAAACACTCGAGCGGGGGGCTCCCCGATTCGCTCTACCAGGGCACCCTCGACTGCGTTCACTGTGGCCTGTGTCTCTCTGCTTGCCCGACCTACCGGGTGACCGGCCAGGAGATCGCGTCGCCGCGCGGGCGCATCTACCTGATGCGCGGCGTGGCGGAGGGGCGCATCGAACTCGGGTCGGGTTTGGCGCAGGAGAGCCGCCTGTGTCTCGGCTGTCGTGCCTGCGAGACGGCCTGCCCGGCGGGTGTCGGCTACGGCGCGTTGCTCGAGGCCACGCGCAGCGTGGTGGCGCGCGAGCGCATCGACTGGGGAATCTTCCAGCGAATCGAGCGGATGGTGTTGCGCCAGTGGGTGCCACGGCCACGGAGGCTGCATTGGGCGCTCTCGCTATTGCGAGCGTTCCAGGGCCTGAAACTCGATCGACTCGCTGCTCGCTGGCTTCCGCGAAACCTAAGCGGCGCCCTGGAACTCGCACCGAGGGTTCCCCCCGCGTCTTCTCGTCGGCGCCTTCCCGCTCAGACTCCGGCGCGCGGCGAACGGCGCGGGTGCGTCGCCTTCCTCGAAGGCTGCGTGATGCCCGAGCTCTTTGGCGACGTCAACAGGGCCAGTGTCGAGCTGCTCTCGCGCCAGGGTTTCGAGGTGTTGGTCCCCGAGGCGCAGGGTTGCTGCGGAGCACTGCAAGCCCACGCCGGAGATCTCGAGACCGCGCACGCACTGGCCTCGAAGAACGCGGCGGCCTTCGACGCGCTCGACGTGGATGCGATCGTGGTAAATTCTGCCGGCTGTGGTGCGGCGCTTCGCGAATGCGAGGGATGGATTGGAGCGGCGGGCGAGCGCACGGCCTCTCGCGTTCGGGATATCAGCGAGTTCCTCGACGAAGTGGGCCTGCGCGGTCCCCTCGGTCGGGTTTCGCTGCGCCTCGCCTACGACGATCCGTGCCACCTGATCCACGCACAGGGCGTGGCCGAGGCCCCTCGGCGGTTGCTGAAGGCCATCCCCGGAATCGATCTGGTCGAACACGCCGAGGCGTCGGCGTGCTGCGGTGCGGCCGGCACCTACAACCTCGCCCAACCCGAAATGGCAAGAGCCGTTCTCGACCGCAAACTCGATCATCTCCTTGCAGCCGCACCGGAGTGTGTCGCTACCGGAAACCCGGGCTGCCTGATGCAGATCGCCTCGGGTCTGGCGCGCCGTGGCTCTGCGATTCGAGTACTCCACCCGGTGGAGATCCTGCTCGAGGCCTGTCGGGGAGCTTCCGAGACTCAGCGGTAGAGGAAAGCGTCGGGCGTCGGTTTCGGCGTGCGCCAGCGCGGGAAGGCGCCCAGCGAGAGGTCGCCCAGTGAGCCCTGGAAGACCAGATCGAAGGGCAGGATCGATTCCCGAGAGCGCACCATTCCGTACTTTTCGCGCAGGCTCTCGTAGACGTAGGTCGATTGCGCCGCGGGTCGGTGGTCGATCGTTTCGGTGAGGCCGAGGCGAGCGCGCTCGAAGTAGAGATCGCGGCGCGCGTCGGCCTCGACGACGGCGTCTTGGTCGATGCGCGCGGTTTCGAAGGTGCTCTCTTCCAGGACGGCGATCGTGCGCGCCAAACGCTCTTGCGAGATCGGCCGCTTGACCCGGTGGGGCTCATCGTCTTCGCTGGCGTTCGCGTCGACGAAGTCGAATTCGATGATGCGCCCGCCGAGAAAGGTCACGCCGCGTGGATGCAGTTCGCCGTTGGCCAGTTCGCCGTCGACGTACTCCGCCCGCAGCCCGAGCCCGTAGGGCCCTGCCACCGCGGGGTTTTCATACAGAAACCCTCGTGTCATGCGGATGCTCTGGGGGAAGCCCTCCTCGACTTCGGTTCTTGCCATGGTTCCCGCAGCGGCACCGGCTTCGGAGTCGGGATAGTCGCGTGCCAGATTCCGCAGCAGCGTGGAGCGCAGGTCACGCCGTCGGATCTTTCCCGCTGCCGTGAGCGTCTGGCCGCCGGTCTTTTCGACCAACTCGAGGCGCTTCGCCGCCGGGAAGCCCGGCTGGAAGTCGGCGAGACGCAGCGCACGGTGAAAGTGCCCGCGACCTTCTTCGTATTCGTAGAGCCACGCGATCAGTTCTCGCGAGTGCGCTCCCTCGGGGTTGCGGTCGAGATAGCGGTAGGCAGAGATCGCCATCCCTCTCTCGAAGTCGGGCTTCACGCCGCTGGTCTGCATCAGGTGGCGCAGCGGCGCGGTGACCGCCGCCTGGGCCAGGCGCGGAATCGCCATGGCGTAGCCTGCGGCTTGCGGCAGCGCCTTGTAGCGCGGCATGCGGATGTCACCGAAGACGTACCAGACGGCTTCGCGGCGCTGTTTCGTTGTCCGCTCGGCCAGAAACGTTCCGTAGGGGTTTTGATGGGGATCGCTCACCAGCGCGGCGGCGTGTCGCGCCATGTTCGATTTTGTGGGAGAGAGACGCGCGATCGCGCCGAGATGTCGCCAACTCGCGCGCTCGCGCCCGGCTTCGAAGTGGTCGAGGGCAGCGATGAAGGCGGCCTCATCGTGCAATTCGCCCGAAGCGTCGGCGGCGCGCAATTCGCGCGCGATCGCGTCGAGATCCGAACCGGGCAGCAGCAGCGATTCCGAGACGCGTCGCACGACCACGGGGCGGCGCATCGCCAGCTCCGACAACTCGGCCTCGAAGCCCGGACCGGCCGCAAGTGTGCGCGGCCTTTCGGGCGGGTGTGACAGCTCCGTGGGCCGCTCCGTGTTCGCCTGCAGGCTGCGGTGGCGCAGGCGGCGCTGTCGCGCGATCTGTGAACTGGCTTGCGCGCCGATCGCGACCACGTTGGAGGCACCCTGAACCTCTCGTTGCGCGTGTTTCGCGTAGACTTCGGCCAGCCGCGGCTGGCCCGCTTCGAGGGCGGCATCCGCGGTTCCGGCGAGTGATCGCGCTCGCGTCTCGTGCAAGTCGCGTTCGGCACTCACGATCTGTTCGCGAACCTTCGGAGCCTCCGGTGCATCGGGGTGGACATCGAGGAAGTGTCGCCGCAGCACCAGTGCCTGGCGTTCGGGGAGGCTGAGAGGGTCGACCTCGAGCATTCGCACCGCCCACTGCAGGACGCTCACTGCGATCTTGTAGGGGGCCAGCGCCAGTCCGCTGAGCACGGAAGTTCCGAGGGGTTCGGCAATGGCGTTGAAGGTGTGGGCGAAGAGCGTGTGACGGTGATCGAAAATGTGCCGGTCCGCGCGCTGTAGCGGATCGGAGTCGACGGCGGCCTCCAGGCGCTTTTCGAGCAGGGGGTCTGCGTTGCCCTCGGCAAGGAGCTTCTTCGAGGCTTCGCGGTAGGCCGTCGGGTCGTCGAGGCTCGCGTTTGCGAGATCGCGGCCCAGGGGTGCGAGGCGCGGGTCGGTCATTTCGAGGACGTAGAGGCTGCGCGCCACCTCTTGCTGGGAAGCGCCGAGGCTCGCCTCCAGCAGTTCAGCCGCTGCGCGATCCCGTCGCAACGGGAGCGGCGAGCGCGCCCTTCGCATCGGCTCGAGCATGGTGGCTGCGGTGGGCACAGTCCGTGGTGGCGTGCTCTGGCAGCCGACCGTCGCCAGCAGGGCGAGCCCCGCGGTCAGCGCGATCCAAAGGCGGTGTCGGCGGTTATTGCGTGAAGCGGTCACGGTCCACCTTGAGCGTGAAGGCGAGGAAGGCCTCGAAGCGCCGGGCCGCCTGGAGTTTCTCGGGCGTCCCGTCCTCGGAGGCCACAGTCTGGTAGATCTGCGATGCCGCTTCCACCAGTTCCTCGAAGACCACCGGATCAAAGCGCAGGCTCTCCGGGGGGTTCGCCTGTACGTACTCCTGGGCCATCAGCGCGTAGAAGTCGGCGGCGTCGAGCAGGTGTTGGCGTTTTTCCTTGCTGGCGGCGTGCCGCGAGGCCACGCGCTGCAGTTCGGAGACGGTTCGTACCGAGCCGTTTACCAAGACGTGGCGCAGCGCCTTGAAGTAGCGCGCTCGGGTGACGTCGGAGCGTTCGATCTCTTCCCTTGCGACGTGCGCGTAGTGGTTGTCCGCATTTGACTCGACGATTTTGGAAAGCAGCGCAATGCGCTCGTCGAGCTCGGCGACGACGGCTTCAGGATCGGTGGGCAGTGTCTGGTTGGCGGCTCCCGGCGCGAAGGGGTCGGGGAGATCGATCCCGACCCGATTTGCGCGGTCGATGGCCTCGACGGTGGCAGCGCTCGTTAGCGCCTCCTTGCGCAGGCGCGGACTCTTCTCGGCGGCGGCACGGTAGTGCTCGGCGGCGAGGTCGTAGGCGCGCAGACGTTCGAGACTTCGGGCCTTCGCGAAACCGATGGCAGCGTCCATGTGGCCTGCGCGGAGCGTGTCGGCGTGCATCTTCTCGAGGTTTTCGAGGCGCAAGAGCGTCGAGCGGTAGACGTTCCGGTCGGTGAAATCGGTGGCGGGTGCGAAGCGATAGGTGTCGTCCGGCACATGGCGACGCAGCACCGCGATGACTTCGATGACGCTCTCGGTGGGCCCGTAGATCGCCTCTTCGCGTTTTTGAGGGCTCTGGCAGCCGAGCCCGAGCCCCAGCGCGAGCCCGAGCCCCAGCGCGACTCCGGCTGCGCCTGCGCCCGGCGATTTTGTGTGGATTGCACCCGGCACGCAGGGACCCGGTCCTGGCTTCCGGCTCAGCGCGCGCGCCGCGTGCCGCGGCCGCTTCGCGTTGGCGACGGAGTTCTCGGCGCCATGGCGTTGAGCATCTTCTCGGTGGCGATGATCGCCGCCGCCAGCTGATCGGAATCGACGCCGATGGTTGCAAAGCTGTCCTCTCCGTCGCCGCTGCGGCGTCCCTCGGAGCTCCAGGTGATGGTCGTCTCGACCAGCGCCCCCGTGCGCCCGCCCGGCGGGATGCGAACGCGGAAATCGCGGAGGCGGGGGACTTCGATGCCGAGCCCCTTCGCGGCCTTGCGCGTGGCATTCATGAAGGCGTCGTAGCCGCCGTCGCCGCTGGCCACAGCGGTCTTCGTCTCGCCGCCGAAGGCCAGGGAGACCTCGGCATGGGGCGAACCGCCGCTGCTCACCGAGACTTCCCAGGTCTCCACCCGGACCAACTGTTCTCCCGGTGTCTTCAGGACATCCGCGATGATGTAGGGAAGGTCTTCCGGGGTGACGGAGTGCTTGCGGTCCCCCAGATCGACGATGCGTTCGAGCACCAGCGCGTGCTGGGGAGGCGTCAGCGAGATCCCGAGGTTCTCGAGATTGTGATCGAGCGAGGCTTTCCCAGAGAGTTTTCCGAGGGCGTAGCGGCGCGCTCGGCCGAAGCGGGCCGGTACCAGGCGGTTGGCATAGAGATCGCCCTTTG
>CAJXIC010000043.1 GCA_913054385.1 uncultured Pseudomonadota bacterium | reverse complement strand
CGGGGGCTTCGGCGTCGGCCGCGGGGCCCGCCGGGGTCTCGGTCATCGAAATCTCCTTCGCGGTTATGCCACCGCTCCGTCCGAAACTCCCCAACTCGAGGAAGGCACGAGCCCCCAGCCACCAAGGCCCGCCGGGAAGGCTCACGCCGACTCCGAGCACCGCAGGGGCGGGCCAGAAGCGTGTGAGGTCGGGAATGGTTAGCAGAGACCGCTAGGGGCCACCACGCAGCACGGGGAGCAAAAGCGGGGACGGTCCGGCCTTCGCTCCCCGCTTCGGGCTAGCTGGTGTAGTCGGCGTTGATCCGGACGTATTGCGCCGAAAGATCACAGGTCCAGATCCGCGCGGCGGCGCGCCCGGCCCCCAACCCCACTCGAAGCTGTACCTCGCGCCCTTTCAGATGCCGCTCGGCACGACGGCGCGAAGCGCCGTCGGTGGCCTGTCCCTTCGCAAAGACGCAAGCCGGGCCCACCCAGATTTCGACGCGCGCGAGGCGCAGCGTCACGCGACTGGCGCCCACCGCCTGCAGCACGCGGCCCCAGTTCGGGTCCGCTCCGTGGATCGCGGTCTTCACCAACATCGAGTTGGCAACGCTGCGTGCGGCGATTTCGGCTTCGGCCCGGGTGCGCGCCCCGAGGACCGCAACGTCCACCAGTTTCGTTGCGCCTTCACCGTCTCGGGCGAGATCCCGGGCGAGTTGCGTGGCCACCGCCAAAAGCGCCCGCTCAAAAGCCCGGGCGCCGGGACTTCGCGCGGAGGTGATCCGCGGGTTGCCCGCTCGTCCATTCGCCATCACCAGCGCGGTGTCGCTGGTGGAGGTCTCGCCGTCGACCGTCACGCGATTGAAGGTCTCGTCGCACACGCGCTTCCAGAGCCGGCGCAGGTGTGCCGGTGCCACGGCAGCATCGGTCACCACGAAAGCCAACATCGTCGCCATGCGCGGCTGAATCATCCCCGAACCCTTGGCCATCCCGAGGATCCTTACCTCTCGACCGCCGACGCGAGCCTTTGCGCTCGCCTGCTTCGCGTAGGTGTCGGTCGTGCGAATCGCCTCCGCGGCATCCGCGAAGCCGCGCGCCGTGAGGGCCGCCGCCAGCTTCGGGATCCCCCGACGCAGGCGGGCCATCGGCAACGGCTCCCCGATCACGCCAGTGGAAGCCACGCACACCTGGGCCGGCCGACAACCCAGGGCCGTCGACGCCAGTTCGGCCATTTCGCGGGTATCGCGCTGCCCCTGCCGCCCGCGGGCCACATTCGAGATGCCACTGTTGATCACCGCGGCGACCCCCCTGCCCGCAAGCGTGCAGCGACGACTCCATTCGACCGGCGCCCCCACCACGCTCGACTGGGTGTAGACCGCCGCCCAGGCCGCCTCGACATCCGAGACGATCAGCGCCAGGTCCAGGCCGCGGGGCTTGATCCCACAGCGGATCCCGGCGGCTCGAAAGCCCGGAACCTCGAAGGAGCGTGCGGGGCGACCCGGCTTTCGCCGCCCCGGGCCCTCAGGCGGCATGGCACTTCTTGTACTTCTTCCCGCTGCCGCAGGGGCACGGATCGTTGCGTCCCACCTTCGCGCGCCCGATCGGCGTCGCCCCAGCGCGGCCCGCCCCGGGGACAGCCGCCGTCCCCGGCTGCACCGAAGCCGGATCCCGGCTGATCGCCGCACCCACCGGCAGCGGCAGCCGCCTGGGGGGCGGCACTGCTTTGGAACGCGGCTCGGGAAGTGCAAACTTGAACAGGATCCCGGTGGCCTGTTCGTCGACGCGTGTCTCCATTTCCTGGAACAGCTGGAAGCCCTCGCGCGAGAACTCGATCTTGGGATCGCGCTGGGCATAACCGCGCAGGGTGATGCCCTCGCGCAGGCCGTCCATCGTGTGCAGGTGATCCTTCCATTGGCTGTCCAGGATCCGCAGCAGGATGTCGCGCTGGAACCACGTGAAGTCGGGGTAGCCGAGGTCGGCATGTTCCTGTTGCTTGCGCTCGCAAGCGGCCGCCTTCTCATCGTAGAGTTCGACCAGTTGATCGAAGACGCCGCGACCGAGAGCCTCGCGATCGATCTCGAGGTGCCCTCCGGCGTCGCGAAAGGGAGGCTCCGTCGTCTGGTAGAGCACACCAAAACTGTGCTCGATCGACCCCGCGAGATCGTCCATCGTCGCCTCGTCCGGCGGTCCCTTCTCGGGCCAGTGCTCGTCGAGGGCACTCACCAACACCCCCTCGGCCATCTCGAGCACTTCGTCGCGCAGGTCTTCTTCGCCGATCACCTGGCGGCGGCGCTCGTAGAAGGCCTTCCGCTGCCGATTCGGCACGTCGTCGTATTCGAGCAGATGCTTGCGAATGTCGAAGTTGCGTCCCTCGACCTTCTTCTGGGCGTTCTCGATCACACGGGTGAGGAGCTTGTTCTCGATGGCCTCGCCCTCCTCGACGCCCACCCGATCCCACCACTGCTTCACGCGGTCCGCTTCAAAGATGCGCAGCAGATCGTCCTCGAGCGACAGGAAGAACTGGCTCGAACCCGGGTCGCCCTGGCGCCCGGAGCGCCCGCGCAGCTGGTTGTCGATGCGGCGACTCTCGTGGCGCTCGGTGCCGAGGATGTGGAGCCCCCCGGCGGCGAGGACTTCGGCACGTTCGGCGGCACAGGCCGCCTCGAAATGCGCGAGTTCTTCCGGAAAGCCGGGGGCGTCGCGGTCGTGGCCGCAGCGGGAGAGGGCCAGAAACTCGGGGTTTCCGCCAAGAACGATGTCGGTCCCGCGCCCCGCCATGTTCGTCGAAATCGTGACGGCATTCTTGCGGCCGGCCTGGGCCACGATCTCGGCCTCTCGCTCGTGCTGCTTCGCATTCAGCACGTTGTGCCGGATCCCGCGCTGCTTGAGCCGCTTCGAAAGATACTCGGAACCCTCGATCGAGATCGTTCCGACGAGAACCGGCTGGCCGGTTGCGTTTCGCTCCTTGATCTCGTCCGCGATCGCGTTGATCTTCTCGTTCTTCGACTTGAAAACGACGTCCGCGCAGTCGTCGCGAATCATCGGACGGTTCGTCGGCACCACGAAACAATTCAGGTCGTAGGTCTTCGCAAACTCGGGCGCCTCGGTATCCGCCGTACCCGTCATCCCCGAGATCTTTTCGTACATGCGGAAGAAATTCTGGAAGGTCACCGAGGCGAGGGTCTGGTTCTCGCTGCGAACCGTGATCCCCTCCTTCGCTTCGACGGCCTGGTGCAGACCGTCGGACCAGCGCCGCCCGGGCATCAGCCGCCCGGTGTGCTCGTCGACGATCACCACCTCCTTCTTGCCATCGTCACCGGGCTTCACCACGTAGTCGACGTCGACGCGTTTCAAGCTGTGGGCCAGCAGCGCCTGGTTCAGCGCGTGGATCACCGGCAGCATCTCCGGGTCGAAGAGGTTCGAAACTCCCAGCAACTTCTCGGACTTGCGGACGCCGTCTTCGGTGAGCGTCGCCGTGTGCGCCTTCTCGTCGATCCAGTAGTCGCCGGTTTCCTCGATTTCCTTCGAGGGCTCCCCTTTCGTGCCGATCTCGAGCCGCGGAATCACGCGGTTCGCCACCGAGTACAGCTGCGTGTTCTCTTCGGAGGGCCCCGAGATGATCAGCGGCGTGCGCGCCTCGTCGATCAGGATCGAATCGACTTCGTCGACGATCGCGTAGTAGAGATCGCGCTGGACGCACTGGTCGAGGGAAAACTTCATGTTGTCGCGCAGATAATCGAAGCCGAGTTCGTTGTTCGTCGCGTAACAAATGTCGGAACCGTAGGCGCGCTTTCGCTCGCCTTCGTCGATGCCGTGCACGATCACGCCCACATCGAGGCCGAGAAAGCGGTAGATCCGGCCCATCCAATCGGCATCGCGCGTGGCGAGGTAGTCGTTGTAGGTGACGATATGAACGCCCCGGCCAGCGAGTGCGTTCAGATAGGCGGGGAGCGTCGAGACCAGCGTCTTCCCCTCGCCCGTCTTCATCTCGGCGATATTGCCGCGGTGAAGGATCACCCCGCCGACCAACTGGACGTCGTAATGGCGCTGTCCGAGGGTGCGCTTCGCCACCTCGCGGACCGTGGCAAAGGCCTCCGGGAGCAGCGCGTCGAGCTCTTCGCCGCGCCCCGCCCGCTCACGGAACGCGCCCGTCTTCCCGCGCAGGTCGGCATCCGAGAGCGCGGTGAGCCCCGCCTCGAGCTGATTCGCCTGCTCGACCAACGGCAGAATCCGGCGGATTTCCCGATCGTTGCTGGTCCCGAAGACCTTGCTGAGCATGCGCTGCATCGACGCTCCGGCTCCCGCTCGATGCCCCACGGGGCGAGGCTGTGGACGCGCGAGTCTAGCAGGGAGGAGAAGCGCGCTGGAGCGGCGCGGGCTTTTCCGCTGCTGGTGGGAAGGCGCTCCCCCCCAAGGGCCCACGCACCCCCGGCTGTTAGCGCGCGCTCAGCAGTTCGCGAGCGTGTCGGCGGGTCGCCGCCGTCACCTTCTTCCCCCCCGCCATGCGGGCGATCTCCTCGACTCGGCCTTTCTCGTCGAGGTGTTCGATCCGCATGGTCGTTCGGCCCCCGGTCCGCACCTTCGAGACTCGGAAATGACGGTCCGCGAGGGCCGCTACCTGGGGGAGGTGCGTGATGCAGAGCACCTGGTGGCGCTCCCCAAGTTCAGCGAGCACTCGTCCAACACACTCCGCCACGCCGCCGCCGACACCGGCATCGACCTCATCGAAGACCAGCACCGAGCCGCGCGCTTCGCGCCGCAGACCATTGGAGAGCGCAAGGAAGAGCCGCGACAGTTCACCACCCGAAGCCGCCTTGTGGATCGGCCGCAGCGATTCACCGGCATTGGCGCTGAAGAGGAAGACCGGGCGCTCGTCAACGCCAGGCAAGCCGGGCAGGTCCGGCGTGGCGAGCGCGGACCGCTCCTCGAATTCGACCCGGAAGCGGGCGTCGGGCATCCCCAGCTCCCGCAACGATCGCTGCAGCGGCCGCGCGAGTTTCGACGCCGCCTGCCGCCTGCCCTGGGCGAGTTGGGCGGCGTCGCGTACCAGCAGGGCGGTCCGCGTCGCTCGCTCGCTCTCGATCGCCTGCCCGCGACCGGCGAGGCCGTCGAGGGTCGCTAGTTCGCGGCCGATGCGCTCCCGGAAGGCTTCGATGGCTTCGACGTCCGCGCCGTATTTCCGCCGCAGGGCATCGATTTCGCCGAGGCGCTCCTCCACCCGCGCCAGCGCCGCCGGATCCGAGTCCTGCCGGCCGAGGCTGCGCTCGAGGTCGCTCGCCACCTCGCGCACCAGGGTCACGGCCTCGCGGAGGCCCTCGGCCAGCTTCGCGAGAGCGGGATCGAGTTTCGCAAGCTCTGCCAGCGTTGCGGCCTGTGACGCCAGCCCATCGACCAGCGCGCCCTCTCCGCCCCTTTCGGCGTCACCGGACAGGCGTCCGACGATGCTCCCCGCCTCGCGCTGCAGCCGCTCCGCGTGGGCCAGCCGCTTGTGCAGGCTCTCGAGTTCGAGAAGTTCGTCCTTCTCGAGGGCCGCGGCATCGATCTCCTCGCACTGAAAGCGCAGGAAATCCCGCTGTCGGGCGCGTTCTTCATCGGCCACAACGAGGCGCTGCTGCTCGGTGTCCAGTGCGCGGAGCGCCGCGCGGTGCTCGGCCACTGCGTCGCGCAGGTCGAGTTGGTCGGCCGCCGCATCGAGCGCGCGGCCGTGCTGCTCCGGCGCCAGCAGCGCCAGGGACTCTCGTTGGCTCGAGATCTCGATCCGCGGCCCGAAGATCTCGCCCAGGGTCGCCACCGGCACACGCTCCGCGCCGATCCGCGCACGACCTCGCCCCTGGCGAGCGATCGTGCGCGAAACCAGGCAGCCTTCGGATGCTTCGGCGTCGAGACCCCGCTCTTCGAGTTCCCGCCAGATTGGATCGCTTTCGTGAAAACGAAGCAGCGCCTCTACGCGGCCCTTCTCGCAGCCGTCCCGCAACACCGAGGCGCTGGCTTTCGCCCCCTCGAGCAGCGCCAGGCCCTGGAGCACGATCGACTTGCCCGCCCCGGTCTCGCCGGTGAGCACGTTGAGGCCGGGACCGAATTCGAGTTCGGCCTCCTCGACGATGGCGATCCCCACGAGCCGCAGGCTCTCGATCAACGTTCCCCCCAGCGCAACTTCTCGCGCAAGATCTCAAAGTGGTTGCGGGTCGGTGAGGCGAGAATCCGCAGCGGGTGGGCGGAGGGCTGCACCTGCACCAGGTCGCCGTCCGTGAGGTCGATCCCCTCCTGCCCGTCCACCGTCAAGGAGACGTGTCCGCCGCGAGCCTCGACGCGGATCTCGAGGTGCACGCTCTGCGGAAAGACGAAGGGACGCTGGGTGAGCGAGTGCGGGCAGATCGGCGTCAGCACCACCACCCCGCTCCCGGGGAGCAGCAGCGGCCCGCCCGCGGAAAGCGAGTAGGCGGTGGATCCGGTGGGCGTCGCGATGATCAGGCCATCGGCATGAAAAGTCGTCACCGCATCGCCATCCGCCGTCGCCGTCAGGTCGATCATGCGCGAGAGCGCGGTGTTGGCGATCACCGCTTCGTTGAGTGCCAGAAAGCGCCCCAGCGAAGTGCCGTCCCGCACCACACCGACATCGAGGCGCAGGCGCTCCGAGGTCTCGAGCTTTCCGGCCAGCGCGAGTTCCAGTGCCGGGACGACTTCCTCGATCCGCACCTCGGTGAGGAAACCGAGCGTCCCCAGGTTCACCCCGAGGATCGGAATCGGCCGAGGCCCGATGGCGCGCGCCACCGAAAGCAGTGTGCCGTCGCCCCCGAGGACCACGGCGAGGTCCGCCTGCTCGGCGATTTCCGACCAGCTAAGGCTGCGCGTGCCCAGAAACGCTGCCGAGGACGCGTCGCAAAAGAGTTCCCCGCCGAGCGAAGCAACGCAGGCGGCGATTTGTTGCACCGCCCCGCCGGCTTCCTTGCGCCCCGGCTTCGAGAAAATGCCCACGCGGTCCAATGACATGGCGGCATGATCCCGCGTTCCGGGGCCCACCTCAAGAGATCCCGCCCCGGGGACGTTGCTAACCTCGCGGCATGCCGCCGAGCGACTCCCCGGACCTCTTCCCGGAAACGGTCCCGACGCCCCGACAGCTGCCGGCGGTCGCCGCGCCGCTGGCCGACCGCATGCGGCCCCAAACCCTCGCGGAAGTCGTGGGCCAGGGGGAACTCCTCGGCCCCGGTCGCGCCTTCCAGAGCCTCGTAGATTCGGGCGATCTGCCGTCGATGATCCTCTGGGGGCCACCGGGCTCCGGCAAGACCACCCTCGCAAGACTCCTCACCCAGGCCTCCGGGGCGCGGCTCGAGGCGCTTTCGGCGGTGGTCGCAGGCGTCAAGGAGATTCGAGCGGCGGTGGAGCGCGGCCGGGAGGCCGGCGTGGCCGGCATCCGCAGCGTGCTGCTGCTCGACGAAATCCATCGACTCAACCGCGCACAGCAGGACGTCCTCCTACCCCACGTCGAGGCCGGGACGGTCACGCTGGTCGGAGCGACGACCGAAAATCCGTCCTTCGAGGTAAATGCCCCGCTGCTCTCGCGCTGTCGCGTCTTCACGCTGAAGCCGCTCGACGCCGATGCCATCGAGACCCTCCTGCGGCGCGCCGCGGCCGACGCCGAGCGCGGATTGGGCGGGCTGGCCGTCCAAGACGATGCCTTCAAGGCGCTCGCCGAAGCGGCCGACGGCGACGCGCGTCGAGCGCTCGGAACCCTCGAATCCGCTGCGGCGGTCCACGCGGCACGTGCCACCGCCGAACCCCTCGACGTCGAGACCGTTCGCGAAGTCGCCGGCACGCGTGTCTTCGTCCACGATCGCGATCGGGACGAACACTATGCCGTCGTCTCCGCGCTGATCAAGAGCCTGCGCAGCGGTGACCCCGACGCCGCGCTCTACTACCTGGCACGCATGCTGGGGGCCGGCGAAGACCCGCTCTTCGTCGCTCGCCGCCTCGTGATATTCGCCTCGGAAGACGTCGGGAATGCCGACGCCACCGCGCTTTCCGTGGCCACCGCGGCCCACCTCGCGGTCGAGCGCATCGGGATGCCGGAGGGCCGGATCCCCCTGGCCCAGGCCACCACCTACCTGGCCTGCTGCGAGAAGAGCCGCGCCGCCTACGAAGGCTTTGCACGCGCCGAGGCCGCGTTGCAGGCGACGGGATCGCCGCCGGTTCCGATGCACCTGCGCAACGCGCCCACCCAACTGATGCGAGACCTCGGATACGGACGCCCCCAGGACGGCGACGAGAACCTCCCCGATGCCCTCCGCGGCGAGCGTTTCTATGAGCCGGGGGGGCATGGCCCCGAAGCCGATTTCAAAGAGCGACTCCGCCACCGGCGCGAACCCGGGAACAGCCGCTAAGTCCCTGGCCGCCCCCCATCAGCGCTCCGTCGGCACGCCACCTCGAAGCTGGAAGCGGGTCGGAAGCGGGTCGCCACGCTTGCGCGCCAGCAATAGATCGCGGACCGCCTCGATTTCGGCCCGCACCTCGGCGTCCCGGGGCCCGCCGACCCGCCGCGCCTGTTCGAAACGCGACAGGGCCGCCTCGAATTCCTCCCGCAGCAGGTGGTCGTGCGCCTGCACCCGCAGCCAGTGCTGGGTTTCGAGACCGCGGCCCTGCACGTAGCTGAGCCGGTTCCCCGCGGCGGTTCGGGCGTAGGCCTGAAACTCCGGCGCCGAGCGGATCGCCACGAAGGCGGTATCGACCACGAAGTTCGGGTGCGCCGCCCCCGCACGCGCGCTGGCCTCCTCGAGCGCCGCCACGGTGGCATCGACATCACCGCGCGCGGCGGCTTCGCGTGCGCGCACGTACCAGGCAATCGAGCCGTTCGGGAAGCGTCCGGCGGCGACCTCGAGCGCGGCGAAGGGCGTCGCCCAGAGCCTCGCCTGATCGATGCTCCGCACGGAGAAGCCGACCAGAACCGCGGCCAGCAGCAGCCCCATGACCAGGCGGAACCCGCCCCCAAGACGGGTCTTTGAAGTGATCCCCCAGCCCCGCCATGCACCCGCTGCGAGCAGCACACCGCCGATCAGACCCGGGAGGATCGGATAGAGATAGCGGTCGGCCACCGGGTGCAGGAACGGAAAAATTTGCGAGACCGGGGCAAAGGCGGCGGCGGCACCGAGCCAGAAAGCCGCCTCCGGGCTTCGCCTTCTCAGCGTCGAAACGATCCTCCAGCCGAGCAGTCCCGTCACCGGAATCGAGACCAGCCACCACGGGTCGAGGGGATTGCGGACGGGCGCAAACTCCTGGTACGGACCCACTCCCAGCGAGGTCGCCGCCATCACGAGATAGTGCATTCCGACCGACGCCACCGTGCGCAACTGCACCAGTGGGCTTTCGTAGGCCGCCACCTCGTGTTGGCCGCCAAAACGAAAGGCCTCGAACTCGGGGATCGCATAGAGCGCAAACAGTCCGCCCCAGACTGCGAGCCCCTGCCACGCCCGCCGGGGCGCGCCTCCGCTCCACAGAAGGGCCGCGGCCATCGGCAGGGCGAACACGGCGGAGGCCTTCGTCAGCAGCGCCGCGGCAAACAGTCCGGCGGCCACAGCGGGACGCTCCCGAAGCCAGAGCAGTGCCCCGAGCGCGAACGCCATCGAGAGCGTCGTCTTCAACTGGGAGATCGTCGCGACGGCTTCGACGTTTGCCGGATGCACCAGGAAAAAGACACCCCCGATCACGGCCGCCCACTTCGCCACGCCCACGCGCCGCAACAGGGCCACCAGCAGAAAGGCGTCCAGCGCGTGTACCAGCGCATTGACGACGTGATAGGGCCAGAGCGTAAAGCCGAACGCGGCGCGTTCGAAGGCGTGCGCCAGCAGGTGGACCGGTGCGTAGTTGACCACGTAGAGCGAGGCCGCTCCCCCGGGAGCCCAAAGCGCGGCGATCGAAGCCAGCGACAGCGACTCGATGAAGGGATTGTCGACGACGTAGAACGCATCGTCCCCGAGAAAGGGACCGTGGAGCGCCGGGGCTACCAGCCACAACGCAACGGCGGCAAACGCTGCGTAC
>CAJXIC010000042.1 GCA_913054385.1 uncultured Pseudomonadota bacterium | reverse complement strand
GAGCGCCTCGGCCACGATCGCCCGCATGCTGGCGATTTTCTCGGTGGTGGCCTCGCGTTCGGTGGCTTCTTCGCCCATCGTGAACAGGCGAAGCGGCGTGTGTCCGATCAGCACGCCCACGTTGATCGCGCTGCCGTGTGCTTCGATGGCGTCGAGGTACTCGGGAAAAGATTCGAAGGGCCATTCTTCGCCGAGACCCGCGTGCAGGGCATCGAGCGACATCCCTTCGACGTTTTCGAGCGTTCGCAAGATCAGGTCGCGGTGTTCGGGGCGGGTGGGTGCGACGCCGAAGCCGCAATTTCCCATTACCACCGTCGTGACCCCGTGCCAGGGTGAGATCGAGAGTCCGCGGTCCCAGAAGATCTGGGCGTCGTAATGCGTGTGGATGTCGACGAAGCCGGGCGAGACGATCTGGTCGTCGGCATCGAGGGTGGCATCGGCGGTGCCATTCAGGTCGCCCATTGCGGCGATCCGGCCGTCCCGGATTCCGAGGTCGCCGCGGATTCCGTCGGCGCCGGTGCCGTCGACGAGAGTCCCTCCGCGAATCAGGAGATCGTAGTGCTCGGACATGGCATTCCTCCTGCGGGGTCGCCCGCTTGCAGATCAGCGCCCGGAAGTCAGCTGGCGCTGGCTAAAATCCTTCTTCCCGAGCCCTGGGTTGGCCTTGATCTTCTCGATATCGAGGGTCGTCCAGGTGCCGAGCTTCAGGTTTTCGACGCGCGAATGAAGCGCCACGAAGACCTCGCGCTTGCCGCTCTTGTCGACATCTTCAAAGCGGGTGATCGAATCGGGCTGGATCTCGAGCTCCTTGATCATCACACCCTTGCGGTTCCAGTAGATGTTCTTGATGGGGACGAAGGTCTGCCTGTCGATGTAGGCGATAAATTTTGAATATTCCGAATCGATTTCTTCGTTGGGGGTCACTTCGACGACGAAGCAGTCGACCCCGAGCACCTTTTCGTTCGGCAGGCGCAGATAGGTGGCGTCCTCGAATTCGCGCGGGATGATGTCTTCGAGGCTGAAGTCGGTCCCTACGATCGACTCGCCGCGCAGGTTGATGCGCCGCACCCGCCGCGAGCTGGGTAGGTAGACGAACTGGTCGTCGGTGCCATTTTTCTTGTTGATCACGAGGTATCCCATGTGGCGCACGTCCTGGGGTGCATCGTATTTGGCGATAGTGGTCGAGAGCGCCTTCCGACTCTGGTCGCGCAGGCTCATGTACTTGACGTCCATCTCGACGCGATCGGTGTTGCCTCCGCGGTCCCCGGATTCCATCTTCAGTTCTTGTTCGTAGGAGTTGAAGCGGTTGTCGAGCACCTTCTGGTAGATCTCGTCGCCGCTGAGGGGAACCATCGGTTCGCCGTGGGCCGGGGGTTCCTCGAAGGTCGGCGCCGTTTCGCCCGGGGCGGCGCTCTTTTCTTCGGCCGCAGTCGGGGCGGCGAAGGCCATGAGGGCTGCGATTGGGAGCGCAGCCCAGCGTCCGGGGTGGATGCAAATCATGAAATCTCCTGGCGTCGGGCGGGCTCCAGCAAGACGCCGCCGTCGTGGCTCGTCAGTTTGTCTGCTTCGCGGCGAGGCAATCGTTGACCGCGCGGTCGAGGGCCCCGGCCGTCGCAAGGCCGCTCGGGTCCTTTAGAGCCCGCGCCTCGACCTGCTCGATGCATGCGCGCCGTGCCGCCCAATTGTCGGGCTCCCGAAGCGGGGGCTGGGACGCCACGGCGGCGTCGAGCTGGTTTCGCTCGCGCTCTGCCCGTGCCGGGTTCGGCTCGAGGTTTGGGTGGTGCACCGCGCAGGCGAGGGCCGCGAGCGGGAGCAGGGTCGCCAGGGTGCTGCGGACTCGGAGCATGGGGGGGTGGGGTCTCCACGCGAAGCGGGCCGCCAAAGCATACGGCAATCGCTCCGGCCCGGGGGATCCCCATGGGGCGCCTTGGCGCTCGTTGCGCTGCCCGTCGGCCGCTTCTCCCGGTACGCTTCCGGGAACGGCGAGCCAGGGAGGATCGAGCATGAGCGACGCGTTCCGCATCGAAAGCGACAGCATGGGCGAGGTCGAGGTTCCCGCCGAGGCCTATTGGGGTGCCCAGACCCAGCGCTCCTTGTTGCACTTCTCGATTGGCTCCAAGGAGCGCGACCGCATCCCCATCGAAATCGTGCACGCCCTTGGCCTGCTGAAGAAGGCGGCGGCCACGGCGAACCTCGAACTCGGCGTGCTCGACGCCGAACGCGCGGGCTGGATCACCCAGGCGGCCGAGGAAGTGGCCTCGGGGAAGCTCGACGCAGAGTTTCCGCTGCGGATCTGGCAGACGGGCAGCGGCACCCAGACCAACATGAACGCGAACGAGGTGATCTCGAACCGCGCGATCGAACTGGCGGGCGGTGTGCGGGGATCGAAAGATCCGGTGCACCCCAACGACCACGTCAACTGTTCGCAGTCGTCGAATGACACCTTTCCCACCGCGATGTACGTGGCCTCGGCGCGCGCGGTGGAGGAGAGGCTGCTGCCCAGCCTCGTGGCGCTGCGCGACGCGATCGCTGCCAAGAGTGTCGCCTTCGCCGACATCGTGAAGATCGGCCGCACACACCTGCAGGATGCCGTGCCGCTGACCCTGGGGCAGGAGTTTTCGGGCTATGAAGCGCAACTCGATGCGGCGCTCGATGGGGTGCGGCGTTGTCAGCCGGCGCTCCAGCAACTCGCCATCGGCGGGACCGCGGTGGGCACCGGGTTGAATGCGCCCGCGGGCTTTGGCGAGCGCTGCGCGGCACTGCTGGCGGAGGCCACCGGGATCGCCTTCGAATCCGCCCCCAACAAGTTTTCGGTATTGGCGGCCCACGACGCGATGGCCGCGATGTCCGGGGCCCTTCGCGGTCTCGCCGCGGTCTTGATGAAGATCGCCAACGACATTCGCTGGGCCGGTTCGGGACCGCGCTCGGGACTCGGCGAATTGATCCTCCCCGCCAACGAACCGGGCTCATCGATCATGCCCGGGAAGGTCAACCCCACCCAATGCGAGGCGATGACGATGGTGGCGGTGCAGGTGATGGGAAACGACGTCGCCGTGGGCGTCGCTGCTTCCCAGGGAAACTTCGAACTCAACGTCTTCAAACCGGTGATGGCGGCGAACCTGCTGCACTCGATCGCGTTGCTCGGGGACGCGAGTAACAGCTTCCGACGCTTCCTGGTGGAGGGTCTCGAGGCCGATCGCGTGCGAATCGCCGAAGGGGTCGAACGTTCGCTGATGTTGGTGACCGCGCTCTCGCCGCACATCGGTTACGACAAGGCGGCTGCGATTGCGCACAAGGCCCAGGTAGAGGGGACGACGCTGCGCGAGGCCTGCATGGCTCTCGGCTTCCTCTCCGGCGAAGAATTCGACGAACGCGTGCGCCCCGAGGCCATGGCCCACCCCCACGACTGAGTCGAGGCAACTCGAGACGGGGACGGTGCTTGTTTCTTTTTGCAGAACTGGGTGCGAGAGGTTTCGTCGGGCGGGCGCACGGGACAGCCATCGCGATCGAATCCCGGAAAGCAGGATTGGGCGCTACTGGGTTTTCATGTCGCCGCGGAAGTCGATCGGCTGGGTCACCTTGGCGCGCAGCAGGTCGCGGTTCATGCGTCCGATGAAGTCGATGCTGATCGCCTTTGGGCACTGGGCCTCGCATTCGCCGTAGTTGCGGCAGCTGCCGAAACCTTCTTTTTGCATCTGCTCGGTCATCCTCTGGACCCGGGCGAAGCGCTCGGGCTGACCCTGGGGCAGGAGTGCGAGGTGCGAGACCTTCGCCGCGGTATAGAGCATCGCAGCACCATTCGGGCAAGCCGCCACGCAGGCCCCGCAACCGATGCAACAGGCGGCATCGATGGCTTTTTCGGCCACCTCGGGCTCGACCGGAATGTCGTTCGGGTCGGGTTTTGGGCCGGAGTGCACCGTGACGTAGCCCCCCGCACGCAGGATGCGATCGAAGGCCGAGCGGTCGACCACCAGGTCGCGTACCACCGGAAACGCACCCGAGCGAAACGGCTCGATGGTGATCTGCGCGCCGTCATCGAATTGGCGCATGTAGAGCTGGCAGGTGGTGGTGGCGCGCTGGGGTCCGTGGGCCTGGCCGTCGATCACCAGCGAGCACATCCCGCAGATCCCCTCGCGGCAATCCGAGTCGAAGGCGATCGGCTCTCCGCCGGATTCGGTGAGCCGCTCGTTCAGGATGTCGAGCATTTCGAGGAAGGACGAATCCGGGCTGATCTCGTCGACTTCGTAGGACGTGAAAGTGCCGGCCGCATCGCCCGCGGGTTGTCGCCAGACTTCGAGGCTGAACTTCATGTCTTGTAGTTCCTCTGGGCCAGGGGGAGGGCCTCGAACTCGAGGGGTTCCTTGTGCAGGGTGGGTTCCGTGCCCACCGCGTTGTGCTCCCACACCGAAACATGGGCGAAGTCTTCGTCGTTGCGAAGGGTCTCACCGTCCTCGGTCTGATGTTCCTCGCGGAAGTGGCAGCCGCAGGATTCGTCGCGGTCAAGCGCGTCGTGGCACATCAACTCGGCGAACTCGAGGAAGTCGGCCAGCCTCCCGGCCTGCTCGAGGCTCTGGTTGAAGCTCGCTCCGCTCCCGGGCACGCGCACCTCACGCCAGAAGCGCTCGCGTAATTCGGGAATCTTCTCGATGGCATTCCGCAGGCCCGCTTCGTTTCGTGTGATCCCGCACTCGTCCATCATCAGGCTGCCGAGTTCGCGGTGGAAGGCGTCGACCGGTTTCGTGCCCGTCGTCGAGAGCAGTTTCGAGATGCGCTCGCCGACTTCGCGCTCGGTGTCGCCAAAGGCCGCGTGGCTCGTATCCATTTCGCCGTAGGGGTGTCGGCTCAGGTAGTCGCCGATGGTGATCGGCAGCACGAAGTAGCCATCGGCAAGGCACTGCATCATCGAGCTCGCGCCCAGGCGATTCGCTCCGTGGTCGGAAAAGTTCGCCTCGCCAATGGCGAAAAGTCCGGGGAGCGTCGTCATCAGGTCGTAGTCGACCCAGAGCCCGCCCATCGCGTAGTGCGGCGCGGGGTAGATCCGCATCGGCGTCTCGCGAGGATCTTCCGCGGTAATCCGGTTGTACATGTCAAAGATGTTGCCGTAGCGCTCGTCGATGGTTTCTATGCCGTTTTCGGCAATGGCGTCGCGGAAGTCGAGGTAGACCCCGAAGCCCGTCGGGCCCACCCCAAGGCCCGCATCGCAGACGTCCTTCGCGTTGCGCGAGGCGACGTCGCGCGGCACCAGATTGCCAAAGCGCGGGTAGCGCTCTTCGAGGTAGTAGTAGCGTTCGGCCTCGGGGATCTCTCCGGGGGCGCGGGTGTCGTGTTTCTGCTTCGGGACCCAGATGCGAGCATCGTTGCGCAGCGATTCGCTCATCAGCGTGAGCTTCGATTGGTGCTCGCCGGCCGCCGGAATCCCGGTGGGGTGGATCTGCACGTAGCAGGGGTTGGCGAAACCAGCACCGCGCTTGTGGGCTCGCCAGGTGGCGGTCACGTTGCAGCCGCGCGCATTGGTCGAGAGGTTGAAGACGTTGGTGTAGCCGCCGCTGGCCAGCACCACCGCATCCGCGGCGTAGGAAGAGATCGCTCCCGTCACGAGGTCGCGCACCACGATGCCGCGCGCGCGGCCGTCGGCCACCACCAGGTCGAGGAACTCGGTGCGGGTGTGCATCTTCACGTGACCCGCGCCGATTTCCCGGGCCAACGCCGAGTTCGCCCCCAGCAGCAGTTGTTGGCCGGTTTCGCCGCGGCAGTAGAAGGTGCGCTCGACGAGTACGCCACCGAATGAACGGTTGGCGAGCATGCCCCCGTACTCGCGCGCGAAGGGAACGCCCTGGGCCACCGCCTGGTCGATGATCGCGGTGGAGAGTTCGGCGAGGCGCCAGACGTTGGCTTCGCGCGAGCGGTAGTCGCCGCCCTTCTGGGTGTCGGAGAAGAGGCGGAAGGTCGAGTCGCCGTCGTTGCGGTAATTCTTCGAGGCGTTGATTCCCCCCTGCGCCGCGATGCTGTGGGCCCTGCGCGGGCTGTCCTGGAAGCAGAAACACTCGACCTGGTAACCCATGGCGGCCATCGAGGAGGCGGCCGAAGCCCCGGCGAGCCCGGTCCCGACGACGATCACGCGGTAGTGGGGCCGATTGCGCGGGCCCACCAGGCGGATTGCATCCTTGTGCTGGGTCCATTTCTGGGCGATGGGGCCGTCGGGTATTTTCGCGTCGAGATCCATCAGGGCTCCGCTACGCGGCACTTGCGCTGCACGCCGCGCTGTAGGCTGAAGGTTCGGGGATGACCCCCAAGGCCATGGCGACCGGGAGTGAGAGAAAAGCCAGGAAGAGGAAGAGCGCCATCCCCGTGGCGAAGGCGCGCAGTCCGCGGTTTCGGTCGGGGTTGTCGATCCCGAGTGTCTGCAACGCGCTCCAGGCGCCGTGGAAGACGTGGAGCCCGACGGCGGCCATGCCCGCCACGTAGAAGAGCAGCACGCCCCCGTGTTGGAAGGCTTCCCACAGGTTCTGGTAGACGCAGCCGAAGTTCGCACGCGGGGCGATCGGCGGGCCGAGCGCGTCGAAGGTAAATTGCAGCAGGTGGAGGATGAGGAAGAAGAGGACCGCGCACCCGGTCACCAGCATCCAACGCGCGGGAGCCGTGGCGGCCACGTGTTCGGCGCCCCGGTAGCGAATCGGGCGCGCGCCGCGGTTGTGTGCGGCCAGTTGGAGCACCGTGACGACGTGCAGCACCAGGGCGGTCCCGAGGACGATCCGCACGCCCCACAGCACCACCAGGTGCGGGATCAACGGTTCGCCGACATTCCGCAGAAAGTGGGCGTAGACGTCGATGTCCGGTTCGCCGCCGGCAGCCGGCGGCAGGAAGCCCTTGAGATTGCCGATGACGTGGAGCACGAGGAAGCCCAGAAGCACCAGCCCCGTGCAGGCGACGACGGCCTTCTTGCCGATCAAACTCTGGTAGAAGCCGCTGATTCGCCGCATTGCCTCGCTCGGTTCCGCGTCTTCTGTATACCAGCTTTTGGGGCCGCATTTCCCGGAACTTCGAAAACTCGAAACGCACCCAGGCGCGAACAAGGGTCCGGGGAGGGGGAAGCCTGCAGGCGCGCCGAAGCGGTGTGTTCGCGATCAGCCGCGCACGAGCCCCCAGGCCATGTCGATGGCAAGGGCCACCAGCAGCAGCGAGTAGGCCCGCTGCAGCGGTCGGTCGGCGAGTCGATTCGCGACGCGGACACCGAGCGGCGCACTCACCAGGACGAGTGGGGTGATCACGAGGAAGGCCGGGACGTCGACGAAGCCGATTGCATCGGGGGTGCGGTGGGCGACACCAATCCCGGTCCAGACCATGCCCGCCGCGGCGACACTGCCGATCGCCAGGCTGGCGGCACTCGAGAAGGCCACCGCGCGGTGGATGCCCTGGCCGAAGGCCACCATCGCCGGGGTGATGAGCGCCCCTCCCGACAGCCCGAGCAGCGTCGACAGCCAGCCGATGCCGAAGGCGAGTGCCGAGGGCCCCGCGCCTACCGGACGGTGCGACCACAGGACCAGCGGTTCGCGGCGCCCCAGGGTGACCGCCAGGATCAGCAGGAAGACCAGGAAGATCACCTTCAGGGTTTCGGTCGAGCTGGAGCTCGCGGTCAGCAGGCCCGCCGCGACGCCGAGGAGCAGCGCAGGAATCCAGAGGCGCAACAGGCCGACGTCGATGTTTCCGTCGCGGACCTGCCGCCAGGTCGAAGCGGCCGACGTCGGGATCGCGAGCGCCAGCGATGTTCCCGCCGCCATGTGGAACACCACTTCGTTGGCGACGCCGAAGGCCGTGAAGAGGTAGAGGAAGATCGGTACGCGCAGAAGGCCGCCGCCGATTCCGAAGAGGCCCCCCGCAAAGCCCGACACGATCCCCGCCGCCGCCAGGGCCGCGTAGTAGACGATGCCGGAAGGCTCGACGCTCATTGCTGTCGGCGGCGTCCCATGCGCCGAGCCAGGTGTTGGTGGAGCGCGAAGAGGGCGATGCCGACGGGTGGCACCGAGAGCGCGAGCGCCTCACGCCGCCAGAAGGCCTCGGCCTTCGCCACTTCCGCAACGAAGCCAACCGTGGCTGTGCCGGTGGCACCCGTCACCTCGATCGTAAATTTCACAGGCCCCGCCGGAGCCTCGGGAAGCGTCACCTCGTAGACCAGGCCGCCGGGTCGGCGCGTCGCGCGAAACCGCTGGGTCGGTGCCGGGCCCGCGGCGCCGGCAAAATCGATCGTCACCCAGACCTCGGCGGGGCGCAGCGGGCGGCCGTCGGAACGCCGGGACACCAGGATGTCGAGCGAAGCCGTATCGCTGCGCAGCGGAGTCGGATCGCTGAAGACCGAGATGCGATACGGGCCGCTTTGCTCGGAGAGTCGCAGCAGGCCGGCGTCGGCCGCCGAGGCCGAGGGCAAAAGGAGAAGAGCCGCGAACAGGGCAAAGGCCCCCCCGAAGGCGGGTCGCGAAATCACAGCAGTGTGCCCCGCATCATCATGGGCTGGGCGAGGACCCAGACGCCGAAGCAGTAGAACGCCAGGCAGAACGTGCCCCAGAGAATGGCAGAACGCGCGGCCGGCCCTGCCAACGGCTGGAGCGAGTGGGCAATTCGCCAATGGGCGTAGAGTGAACCCACAAGCCCGAGCCCGAGGATTCCGATCTCCAGCGACAGCAGGCCCGGTGTTCCTCCCTGGGCCATGGCCATCGACCAGTCGATGCTGGGGGCCACAGTTTCGGAGCGGAGATCCAGGGCGACACGTTCGATTGCCGTGCCCGCGCTGCGCCAGCCGGTGTAGAGGTGCAGACCGTAGTGTGCGAGCCACATCGAGAAGCCGAGGGGGAGCAGCGCCAGCGAATGCCGCGCCGCGATTTCCGACCACGGCGCGCGAATCTTTCCCAGGAAACGGGACGCGCGGCCCAGGCCAACGAGACCCAGAAGCGGAATGCCGACGAGCGCCGCCGCCGTGGCGATTCCCGCCGATGTGCCAGGCGAACCCGAAGGTTGCACGAAGCCCTGAAAGAACCCGGCCACCGGTGCAGCCATCGCCGCGGCGTTGGCGAAGGCCGCCACGAAGAGGATCCAGGTGATCGCGGCGACATCGAGGCGAGTCGAGAGGCGTCCAAGGGAAGAGCGCGGCGGATCCCCGAGCAGGTCGCGACCGGGGGTCACCGCGATCAGGCCGATGTTGTCGTGGGGACACGCGCGCACACAATCGAGGCAGAGCGTGCAGTCCCAGTTTCCGCGCTTCGCAGGCATCAGCAGATCGGTGGCGCAGCCCGGGCGCGATTCGTTGCCGCGCAGGCAGTCAGTGGTGCGGCAGTCGCGGCAGGTCCCATCATCGAGCGCCTGCACTTCCAGGGGCGAGAGTGCCGCCTGGGTGAACTGGAATTGTCCGGCCGGACAGACGTATTTACAGAACACAGCTCCTTCGAAGAGTCCGTCGAGGACGAAGGCGAAAACGAAGTAGGCCACCAGCAACCAGGCGGTCGCCGCCGGGCTCGACCAGACTCCCAACCCTTCGACCGCGGCGAAGAAGGCGACCAGCAGTCCCGCGGCGAGCCACTTGTTTCGGAGCGCGGCGGGCCAGCTCCGCTGCGCGCCCAGCAGGCGCTTCGCGATCCCCCGCGAGAGGGTGAAGGGGCACGCCATGCAGAAGAGACTCCCGGCCGCGAACAGCCCGAGCACCACCAGGCCGCGCCACCAGGTCCACGGCAGCACCCCGGCGAGGTTCGAAGCGGCGCTTGCCTGGGGACCGACGAACCCGTCGAGAATGACCGCGAGGGCGACGCCGAAACACGCGAGCTGCAGTGTGCGACGGAACGCGCCGGATCGAAGAAGCTTCCCCAGCAGGGGGATACGCAACGCGTCAAAGGTGGTGTGGGTGGGAAGGCGCGGGCGGCGCGTGCGCGTGGGCGGCGCAGCCGCAGGACCGAGCAGCCGCACGACGAGGAGAGCGACGGTGGGGAGCAGCACCAGCCCGCTGGCCACCCAGAGGAAGGCGCCGGCGGCGGACTG
>CAJXIC010000041.1 GCA_913054385.1 uncultured Pseudomonadota bacterium | reverse complement strand
TCTCCGCCCCCAGCACGTGGGCCAACACCTCACTCAACTGGCGCGCACCGAGTACCTCGATACCCGGCGTCTGCGCGGCTTCCCGGGCGTCGGCGGCGGGCACCACGACACGCTCGCAGCCGGACTCGCGTGCCGCCAGGGTGAGGGCAAGCGCGCCACGCACCGAGCGCAGGCGACCATCGAGTGCCAACTCGCCGATGAAGGTCGTCTTCTCGGCGGCGGCGGGTTCGAAGCTCCCGGCGGCCGCCAGGATCCCAAGAGCGATGGCCAGGTCGAGGCCGGCACCGCCCTTGGGGAGTTCGGCCGGGGCCAGGTTGATGGTGATGCGCCGATCCGGAAAGCGAAAACCCGAAGCGGTGATCGCTGCGCGCACGCGCGCCGCGCTCTCCCGCACCGCCGCCTGGGCCAGGCCCACGATTTCGACGCGCGGCAACTGAGAGGTGATACGGACTTCGACCTCGACGGGAACCCCGTCGATACCGCGCAGGGCGGCTCCGAGGATGTGCGACAACGGCCTGCTCTCGGGGACCGGGAGGGGTGTCGGTCGAGTGCTTCGTCGGCGAAGCCGGTCGCGGTGTCCAAAAGGAATGGAGACAGGGCTTCCAGGGGAGAAGCCCTGTCTCCGACCTTTGAAAAGCCCCGCAAGGAGAGGGCCTACATCATGGAGTGGCCTCACCTGGTCTAATGTGTCAGCGCGGAATGTGGTTTTTTGATCGAACGGGCCGGGAGGACCTGCGCACGGCGAGAGCGCGATCCCCCAGGGGGGAAATGCTGTGAGCGCGCTGGTCTCCCTCGGGGCTCTTGCCGCCCTGGTCGTGCTCGGCTGCGTCTCCGGTACCGGGCCGCGGCCCGCGGACTTCTCCACCGAGCGCAGTTTCGGCGGCGCCCTGGAACTTGCCGCCTCGAACGCGCGCTCGCCCGGCAGCCCCCCTTTGCCGGGCGCTAGAGAGGCGGTCGTCGCTGCGCTGCAGGGGAGTGGCGTCCGCGATATCCGGGAACTGCGGCCGCTAACGCCGGCCGCTCGGGGCAGCGCAAGTCGCCACCTCCTCGGCGTCCTGCCCGGGCGCTCGTCGGACCTTCTCGTGCTGTTGGCGGGCCTGGATTCGGTCGTCGGCGAAGCACCGAAAGCCCAGGCCGCCGTGACGCGTGTTTCGGGCGCAGCCCTGCTCCTCGAGTTGGCGCGGGTCTTTGGCGGCAGCGACCGGCCCTACACGATCTGGTTCGTGTTTCTCGACGACGCGGCGACCGGAGACGCGCCCGGTGCCGAGAGCTTTGCTGCTTTCCTCGGCGAATCGGGTCGGCGCGAGCGTGTGCGCGCGGTCTTTCACTTTGCAGACGTCGCCGGGCCGAAGGTTCGCATTGGGCGTGACCTGCGCTCCCACGGGATCTACCGGGAGGTCTTCTTCGACGCTGCGATCACCCTGGGCCATTCGGAGCAGTTCCCGCGAGGCGCCGACCTGGCGCTGCCCGACGGCCCGCACCGGGCGCTGCTGGAGCGTGGCATGGGACAGGTGGTCGCGATCGTGAATGTCGCCGAGCCCCCGGACGAAGCCGCGGGCTCGCCCGCCTCGGAAGCGACGGCGCGCGCGAACCTCGAAGCGGTGGGGCAGGTCTCGATCGTGGCCATCGACCGCATCGCCCGAGACCTCGAGCGCGCCGATCGTCTCGGTGGCGGGTGGAGGGCTTCCGAGAACCCGCCTGCAGGCGTGGCGGTCGGTCGCCGGCGCTGAGCCACCCGGTCGCCGTGCGCGCTTCGTGTTGGGATATGCTCCCGCCCCGCCGCCCTTCCGAAGGAGAATCCAGCCGATGATTTCGATCTCGAACACGCGGCTTCTTCGCGTCCCGGGGCGCGGGCCGTGTCGCGCGCTGGCGGCCGCTGCGCTCTTTGGTGCGCTCTGCGTTGGGTCCTCGCCGCTGGCCGCCGCGGAGTCCAGCCCGGAAGAGCCCGGCGTGCGCGTGGAGATCACCTTTCCCCAGCCGGGTGAGGTCGTCGAGAACGAGGTCGACCTCGCTCCCGTCAAGGGAACGGCGCGGGCTGGGACGCCCGGCATCCGTTACTTCGACGTGATGATCGCCCTCGATGTCTCGCACTCGACGCGTTACCCCAGTGGCATTGATGTCGACGAGGATGGCGAGACGGGCTTCAACCCGAGGCAGGAACTCGTGGTTCCCGGGACCTACCCCGAGCACCTGGTGAACACCGACCCCGACGACCAGATCCTTTCGGCGGAGGTGTTGGCGGCGAAGTTGTTGGTGGGCGAACTCGATCCGAAGTACACGCGGGTCGGGGTGATCGCCTTTTCCGGTGAGGTCGACCCCAAGACGAAGCGCCGCGCCAGTCCCACCCAACAGGACGCCCAGGTCGTCGTTCCGCTCACCGCCGACTTTGCGGCCGTGAAAGCCGGGCTCGACGAGATTCTCGCGCGCGGACCCAACGGCGCCACGAACTTCGCCGCCGCGGAACGTGCGGCGGTGACCGAGTTGGCGGGCTTCACGGGGGCGAAGAGCGAGGTGAAGAGCGGGCGCCGCAAGGTGCTCCTCTTCCTCACCGATGGGCGACCGACCTTTCCGATCGGCCGCGGTGATCAAGACGACCCGGGCGACATCGAGGCGGCGATCAACGCGGCGCGCCTGGCGCGCAGGGCCGGGGTCACGATCCACACCTTCGCCCTCGGTAAGGGCGCGCTGGCCTCTCCCATCGCGGTACACGAAATGGCGCGAATCACCTCGGGAACCTTCACCCCCGTGCGCAATCCGGGCCAGATCACGTCCTTCCTGCAGGGGGTGTCGTTCACCGACGTGCAGGATGTGGTGATCCGCAATCTCACCACCCAGGAGCTCTCTTTCGACGTTTCGCTCTTTCCCGACGGGCGCTTTTCGGGGTTCGTACCCGCGCGGCCCGGCACCAACCGGGTGCGGGTAACGGCACTGGCATCGGATGGCTCCGAAGGCACTGTCGAAGTCGAGTTCGAGTTCGCGCGAACGAAGCTGTCGAAGCTCGAACTGGCGCGTGAACTCGAACGCATCAAGGCGCGCAACAAGGAGCTGCTGCTGCTGCTCGAGCGCAAGCGGATCCAGGATTTCCGGGATCGTCAGCGCAAGGAAATCGTGATCCAGTCCGAGCGCGGAGACTGAGCGGGAGCGTTCAGCTTCCCGCAGCGGCCTCTGGGTCGTGGATCTCGCGCCGCACCAGCTTCCCCTTTTCGTAGAAGGAGACGATGTCGACCCGGCCGTCGCCGTCGACATCCCGCTCGCTGCGACCGATGATGGCGGTTCCGCTATCGGTGTCGAAGAATTCCACCGTATCGGTTCCCCCGTTTCCGAGGGTGTCGCGTTCGATGCGGATTGCCAACTCCGGGCCGCTCCCGGGTGCGAAATGTGTGCGCGTGTCGAAGCGACCATCGCGGTCGACGTCCTCCTCGGAGCGCAGCCTGCGACGCTTTTCGTAGACGATCACCAGGTCGACCCGGCCGTCGCCGTTGGCGTCGTGTCGCTCTTCTTTGAGCGAATCGCCCCGATACGAGTAGAAGGCGTCACGCTTGCCGTCGTCATCGCGATCGACCTCGCGGGAAGTCATGTAGCCCTTCTCGTAGCGTTCCCAGGTGTCGGGGGTGCCGTCGTCATTGGAGTCGAGGGTGCGGGCACGTACCGCCCCCCAGGCGTAGTCGCTAAAGGTGTCCTGAACGCCGTCGTAGTTTCGGTCCTCGACCTGCCGCACGAGCAGTTTCGACTCCGGGTCGATCCAGCGCTGGACTTCGGGGTGGCCATCGCGGTCGGCATCCAGAACGCGGTAGATCATCACCATGCGTTCGCGGTTTCCCCAGGTGCCCGGGGCCACGACGACCTGCGATTCGTCAAAGATGGCGGACGGGTAGTCGCGATCGATGGGGGTGCGCGGGGCGACCCGTGATCGTCCCGCGGCAGCGTCGGGGAGCGTGGGCGGGGTGGAGACGGGCGAGGGCCCTCCGTCGAGGCGCGAGAGCAACTCTTCCTGCAGGCGGATTTCGTCGTCGATCGATTCGGCCCCGGCGATCGCGGCGACACCCGTGGCAAGGGCGAGCACGAGGGACACGCTGAAGTGTCCGCTGCGCAGGGACCGCCCCTTGCGGTGGTGGGTTCGAGTGGGCGACACGGCCCGCTGCTTTTGCATCGGCGAAGAATACCCGACCGAATCGAGCCGCCGACCGGGAAGGCAGGCGCGTCGCATACCCCACCCAGCTTGCGAAAGAGGCCCCCACGGGGTATACTGGGCCTTCTCCTCGCTGCTCCCGTTCTCGATCGCTCTGACCGATCCCTGGTGAGCTACGCGAGCCTTTCGTCTCCTCGTGCCCCCGGAACGCCTACTCGCGATGTGTACCCTGATTGCTCTCCACCGCGCCGTGGCCGGTGCGCCGCTGGTGGTGGCGGCCAACCGCGACGAATTTCTCGACCGACCGGCCGAGGGCCTGGCCCTGCGTGGTGCCGTGATCGCGCCGAAAGATCTGCAGGCGGGGGGCACCTGGCTCGGGATTGGGCCCGGCGGTGTCTTTGCGGCGGTCACCAACCGGCGTGGCGAGGAGCCGGATCCCCAAAGGCGCAGCCGTGGAGGGCTGGTCTTCGAAGCCCTCGAGGCCCCCAGCGCGCGCGGCGGTGCCGAGATCATCGCGCAGGCCCCAGCCGACGCCTTCAACCCCTTCAATTTTTTCATCGCCGATGCGCAGGAAGCCTTCGTCGTGCTCTATGACCACAGCCCGCAACTGCGCACGCTCGAGCCCGGCGCCCACGTGATTGGCAACGTCGACCCCGACGACCGCAGCGACCCGAAGGTGGCGCGCATTCTCGAGCGTGCCGAGAAGGCCGCGACGCGGGTCCCCGCCGACGCGCTCTTCGAGTTGGCGTCGGTGTGTCGCGAACACGATTGTGGCGGCGGTCCGCTGGTCGATACCTGCGTTCACACCTCCGCCTACGGCACGCGGAGTTCTTGTCTCTACCTGCAGTCGGCGGATGGCAAGAGTGACGTTCTTGAATTTTCCGAGGGGGCTCCCTGCGAGCACCCGTACCGCGATCAAACCGACCTTCTCTTCGAGATGAGCCTGCGGGCACGCTACGAAGCAGAAGGCGAAACCCCGAGGAGTGCGACTTGAGGAGAATCGGCAGCAATATCAGGAAGAAGAATTCCGAAGGGCGTTCGAACCGTCTCACGAAGAACATCATCAAGTACACGATGGACGAAAAGCCCCGCAACGAATATCCGCGGAAGATCGTTTCTCCGCCCATGGCCTCCGAGTGTTGCACCGATGAGAATCGGGCGACCATCGGGAGCATGCGCGAGATCGAGGGATTCAAGTTCTGTTATCGAATCTGCAAGGAATGCGGTCACGCCGTGAAGTATTTCTACCCGGCCGTGGAAAGCACCAGCCAGGCGGTTCGCGATTATCGCTCGTGGAAGAGGTATCTGACCCAGTAGTCTTTGGCGGCCCGGCGTGTAGTTTCGAAGTAGGCGGCCTCCGGGTCGCCTCTTCTTTTTTGGGAGAAGGCCAGCGGATGCACGGCAGCGGTCCCGCGAAGCACGGGGTGAGAACCCTCGCCGAGGCCGAGGGCTACCTCGAGGGCCTGATCGACGTCGAAGCTCTGCGCGATCAGCGCTCGGCTCGCCTCGACCTCGCTGCGATCCGCGAACTGCTCCGGCGTTGTGGCCATCCCGAAAGGGCGCTCCGGATCCTCCACGTCGCGGGCTCAAAAGGAAAGGGATCGACGGCGCTCTTTGCCGAAGGGCTGTTGGCAGCCCTCGGAGCCCGGGTGGGCACCTTTACCTCGCCGCACCTCGAGAGCTGGGTTGAGCGCTTCCGGATCGACGGCCAGCCGGTGGACGGTCTCGTTCTCGCGGAAGCAGTCGAAGCGTTGCGCCCCCACGTCGACGCCCTGCGCGCCGGAGCGGGAGCGGCCCCGAGTTTCTTCGACGCTACGACCGCCGCGGCGCTCCTGCTATTCGATCGCTTTGCGGTCGATTGGGCGATTCTCGAGGTGGGTCTCGGTGGCAGGCTCGATTCGACGAACGCCGTCCTGCCGAAAGTCTGCTGCATCACCAGTATCGAACTCGAACACACCGAGTTGCTGGGCGACGACCTCGAGTCGATCGCCGCCGAGAAGGCCGGGATCCTGAAGCCCTCTGTCCCGGCGGTCGTCGGGGCGTTGCCGCCCGAGGCGCTCGAAGTCGTGCGCCATCGCGCGCGCGAGTTGGGCGCACCACTCGAGGTGCTGGGTGAAGATTTCGAGGTGACATCGGAACCGGTTGCGCCGGAATCTTCGGTACCGGGGCCTCGGGCGATTCAGTTTCGTGCCGCCGACGGTTTCGAGGTGGCCGCCTCGCTCGGCGTACTCGGCGATCAGCAGGCTGGGAACGCCGCCCTGGCAATCGCAGCCGTCCGCAGGCTCGGGGCGGCCAACGACGACGAAGTCGCCCGCGCGGTGCGGGAGGCCCTCCCGCGCGTCGCCTTGCCTGGACGCATGGAAATGTTGGGCACTTCACCGTGGCTGTTGGTGGACGAAGCCCACACCGGCGCTTCCGCGCGCGCTCTTGCCCGCCTGCTTCGGAGCATCGAAGCCTCGCCCCGGCACGCGGTTCTCTCGATCTCGGTGGGAAAGGACCTCGACGCCATCTTCGAGGCCCTGCTTCCGTGTTTCGACCGCATCACCTTGACGCGCGCCGAGCCGCATCGCTCGCACGCTCCTGGCGATCTCGCGGAACGACTGCACGACCGCGGTTTTTCGGCGACTCACGTCGAAGAGGACCCCGCCCGGGCGCTTCGCCTGGCGCGGGCGTCGACGCCGCCTTCGGGCCTTCTGTGCGTGAGCGGATCGGTGTACCTCGCGGGTCGGGCACGGAGTGTCTTTGCAGAGCCCCTTTCGTGAGCAAGGGAACCGTGAGCGAGAGAACCGCGAGCGGGGGAACGACTCCCTCCGATGAGGACACTCGCGAGGAGGCGCTGATCCACCTGCGACGCAACTACGTCGCCTACCTCTGCCACGGGCTTCTGGGCCAGACGGGCATGCGCCTCGTCAACACGCCGACCTTCATCCCGGCCTATCTCTACGCGCTCTCGGGGTCCGACATCGTCGTGGGCTTGGCGCGATCGGTGCAATACCTGGGCATGTTCCTCTCTCCGATCCTCTCCGCGACCTGGGTCGAACATCGACTCCGGGTATTGCCACTGGCGTTCTGGGTGGGCGCTGCTTTGCGCCTCCAGATCCTGGGGCTCGCGTTGGCGGCGGTGGTGTTCCCGGAGCCGCTGGTGTTGGCGGCGGTCATCGGATTCCTTGGGCTCTTCGGTTTCTTCCTGGGCATGCAGGGAGTGATCTTCAGCACGGTCTTCGCGAAGGTGATTCCGGTGGAGCGCCGCGGGGTACTGCTCGGCATCCGCAATGCCCTCTCCGGGCTCACGGCAGCGGCCGCGGCCTATTGCGGCGGTCGCTACCTCGTTGGCGACGAGGTCTCGGAAACCGTCGTGGGCAGCGCGCTGCGAGAGGTTTTCGGGAACGGTTTCGGGGCGACCTTCGGGGTGGCCTTCGTGCTCACCAGTGTCGGCCTGCTGATGCTGCTCTTCGTGCGCGAGCCCCGACCCGAGCGCGTGCGCGAACGCAAGAGGGTGCGCGATCGACTGCGCGATCTTCCGGGCCTGCTGCGCTCGGACCGCGCCTTCACCCTGTATTTTTCGGCGCGTTCGCTGGCGACGATGGGTCGGATGGCCCTGCCCTTCTACTTTCTCTACGCGAGTGCACACACCGGTGTCGACGAGGGAACCTCGCTGGGCGTGATCTCGCTGGCCTTCCTATTGGCGCAGACGGTGTCGAACGCGGTCTGGGGTTGGATCGCGGACCGCAGCGGGTTTCGTCTGGTGTTTCTCGCGGCACTCGTTGTCTGGATGGTCGCCGGGATCGCGTTGATGCCCGCCGAGGGACTCATCGGCACGAGCCTGGCTTTCGCCGGAATCGGAGTTGGTATGGGTGGCTTCGTGCTCGCCTCGCAGAACATGGTGCTCGAGTTCGGGGAGCGCGAGGAACTCCCGATGCGGATCGCGGTGGCGAACTCGGCGGCGGAATTCACCGGCGCCATTGGTCCTCTGCTGGGCGGTGTACTCGTTGCCGTCGGATCCTACGCAACGGTCTTCTGGACCGCGATCGGCTTCCAGGCCGCCGCCGTCCTGGTGGTTCTCTTCTTTGTCGACGAACCGCGAAACCGCGCGAGAGACGTCGCAAACTGAGAACGCCCGAGTCGACTCCTCGCACGACGTGCGGAGGGAGGGTATGCCGACTCGGACGTCTCGGCGCGGGAAGCCGTGACTCCCCACCGTCCCTGCTTGGAGCAAGCTTCGTGCCATCTCCGTGCTGAGCTGCGATCGATGATTCGCTCGCAGTCGCGGTGCAGCCTTCGGGCAACCGTGCGACGGCCAGCGGAAGTTGCATGGCAAAGGCCGCGCCGACGAGACTTGCCGGTGTCGTCATTCCGCCGGGGTGTCGGCATGCCCACGCCGGGGGGGGCCTTCAGGCGAAGTCTTCGCGAATCCGCGCGACCAGCGCGCGCGTGAACTCGGGGTTGGTGCCGCAGCAGCCGCCCACGATGCGCGCGCCGCGCCGGACCCACTGGCTGCTGGCTTCCGCGAGCTCGGTGGGCGAGCTGGCGTGGCGAAAGCCGCCGGGGCCGGGGTTTCCCAGGTTCGGATAGACACCGAGGGGCCAATCGAGAGCCAGGCGGTCGCAAGCAGCAAGCAGCGCCTCCAGGCTCGCGCTGGCATCGCGCGGTGGCAGGCAGTTGACCGCGACGAAAGAGGGCTCGTACTCCGAGATCGCCGCGAGTGCCTCCTCGAGGCTTTCCCCCGAGAGCAGTCTCGAATCGGCGCCGCAGACAAAGCTCACGCCGAAGGGAAGACCGGTTCTGTGGGCGGCGGCGGCCGCGGCCCGCGCTTCGCGGACTTTGATCTGGGTCTCGGCCAGGATCAGGTCGACACCCGCCCGAGCGAGGTTTCGTGCGTGATCGTCGTGTTCTGCCGCGAGCTCGGAGTCGCCGGGAACACGGTCCGGCCGATAGCAATCCTCGAGGGGGGGCGCCGAGCCCGCCACCCAACAGCGCCGGGGAGCGTGGGCGCTGGCGCGCTTTGCGAGTTCGACGGCAAGGGCAGTGAGCTCGAAGGCACGATCCCCGATGCCGCCACGCGAGAGAGCGCGTCGCTGGGTGCGGAAGGTATTCGCGGTGAGAATTTCGCAGCCGGCAGCCTGGTACTCGCTGTGGATGGCTTCGATGACATCGGGCGCTTCGAGCAGCGCGTGCGCCGACCACAGGGGCAGCGTACAGGCGATGCCGCGGCTTTCGAGAAGGGTTCCGAGGGCCCCGTCGAGGATCACGGGGCGCGCCTCGGAAAGTCGAGTGCGAAAGCCGCAGGCGGCGTCGGAGTTTGTTGCCAGGGGGTCGCGTTCGGCCATTGGACTGGGGTAAACCTAGCTTCGATGTCGGGTTCCCGCGCCATCCTCTCGCATCCCCAGGCGGGCCGGGTCGCGAGCTTGCGCCTGGGGCTGCGCCGCACGAAGGCAACCGCTTCTGCCGAAGCGCTCGACTTCGGTCCCGAATTCTCGTCTTCGGGTGAACAGCGCCTCGGACCCCTGCGCGTCGAACTCGCCATCGCGAATCGTCTCGAGTCGCTTCAGTTCGAGGCGCAGGTGGCCAACCCCAGCGCGGCGCCGGTGTCCGTCGAGAGCGTTGTGCTTTCCCTGCTTTGGACGCCTCCCGCGAACGCCGGCGCGCTTCGCTACTTGAAACACGGCTGGCAATCCTGGTCTTTCACCGGCGCCCGAAACCTCGATGCGAGCGCCGACCCTGCCTTTCCCGGGAGCCCGTGGTTACGCGGCCTCCACCACGTCGAGGCCGAGGTGCCCGGTGATCGTGCCGGCTGGTTCGAATCGGCGACGGTCGGGGTCGCGGGCACGCGCCGGCGCGGTGCGGCTTGCCTGGTGGGTGCGCAGGAGAGCGGTCGCCAATTTTGCGTCGTCTACCTGCGTCGGGCAGGCGATGCGGTCGAATTCGAATTGGAATGGAAAGTCGAAACTGTTCTCGAACCCG
>CAJXIC010000040.1 GCA_913054385.1 uncultured Pseudomonadota bacterium | reverse complement strand
CAACCTGTCATGCGCCCGTAGATGAGTCGCGGGTTTCGGCCGCGACAGACTTCGGGGCCGAGCCGCAGCCGTTCCATCACCCCCGGCCGAAAGCCTTCGACCAGTGCATCCGCCTTCTCGCACAGCGTGAGCACGAAGTCGCGACCGGCTTCGCTTTTGAGGTCGACACAGAGACTCTTGCGGCTCCGCCCCAGAAAGTCCGCGCTGGGGTCGGGAAACGCCATGGCCTTCCCTCCCGAGCGATCGATGCGCAGCACCTCGGCGCCGAGGTCGGCCAGTACCATCGCCGCAAAAGGGCACGGCCCGAGCCCCACGATCTCGATTACACGAAAACCAGCAAGCGGTCCCATCCGAAGCATCTCCCCTGCACCCACCTCTTGTGGCTGCGACGCTACTCGTCGGTGACGCAACCCTCACTCGCCGACTTCACATCCTTGATGTAGCGGTAGAGCGTGCCCCTTGTCGCCTTCAGCGGCGGGGCGCTCCACGCCTTTTTACGCCGCGCAATTTCCTCGGGAGCCACCTCGAGGTCAATGCGATTTTCCTTCGCATCGATCGCAATCGGATCGCCGTCCTCGACCAACGCAATGGGTCCGCCGTCCTGGGCCTCGGGGGTGACGTGCCCGATGATGAAACCGTGGGAGCCACCGGAAAAACGCCCGTCGGTGAGAAGCGCCACTTCCTGCCCCAGGCCCGCCCCCATCAGGATCGAGGTCGGCATCAGCATCTCGGGCATGCCCGGTCCGCCTTTCGGCCCCTCGTAGCGAATCACGATCACGGCGCCGCTGTTGATTTCGCCGCGCTCGGCGGCGGCCACCATGTCTTCTTCGCAGTCGAAGACCTGCGCCGGCCCCGCGAAGGCCGTGCCTTCCTTGCCGGTAATCTTCGCGACGGCGCCCTCCGGCGCGAGGCTGCCGCGCAGGATCGCAATGTGGCCGGTGGCCTTGATCGGATCGCTAAAGGGACGGATCACCGTCTGCCCTTCGGAGAGGCCCGGAAGCTCGGCGACGTTCGCTGCCAGCGTCTGGCCGGTGACGGTGAGGCAGTCGCCTTCGAGTAGCCCCTCTTCGAGCAGCAACTTGATCACCGCGGGTGTCCCGCCCACCGCGTGGAGATCCTCCATCACGTAACGACCGCTCGGTTTGAGATCGCCGAGGAAGGGAACCCGGTCGCTGACGGCCTGGAAATCGTCGAGCACAAGCGGCACCCCCACCGCTTTCGCCATGGCGATCAGGTGGAGGACCGCGTTGGTCGAACCGCCGAGAGCCGAGACCACCGCCATGGCGTTGCCGAAGGCTTCGCGGGTCATGATGGCGCTCGGGCGCAAATCGAGTTCGAGCAGGTTGCGGATCGCGGCGCCCGCCGCGCGGCACTCCTCGAGCTTTCCCGGATCCTCTGCGGGGGTCGACGAGCTGTAGGGAAGGCTCATGCCAAGGGCCTCGATCGCCGCGGCCATCGTGTTCGCGGTGTACATCCCGCCGCAGGCCCCGGCCCCCGGACACGCGTGACGCACCACGTCGACGCGATCCTCCTCGCTCATGCGCTCGGCGATGACCTCGCCGTAGGACTGGAACGCCGAAACGATGTCGATGGCCTCGCCCTTTCGGTTGACGCCAGCGCGGATCGTCCCGCCGTAGAGCATCAGCGCAGGACGATCGAGGCGCCCCATCGCCATCAGGCAGCCGGGCATGTTCTTGTCGCAACCCGGGATGGCCACCAGCCCGTCGTACCACTGCGCCGCCATCACGGTTTCGATCGAATCGGCGATCAGGTCCCGCGACTGCAGCGAGTAGCTCATGCCGTCGGTCCCCATCGAGATCCCGTCAGAGACGCCGATGGTGTTGAAGCGCATCCCGACGAGATCGGCGGCGACGACTCCCTCCTTGACCCGGTCGGCAAGGCCGCCCAGGTGCATATTGCAGGGATTGCCGTCGTACCAGACGCTGGCGATGCCCACCTGGGCCTTCTCGAGGTCCGCTTCGCTGAGCCCCGTTGCGAGGAGCATCGCCTGGGACGCCCCCTGGGACCTGGGCTGCGTGATGCGCTCGCTCACCCGGTTCAGTTTTTTCGCCATCGGGGTCTCTCCCACTTCGAGAAGCCGAGCTTAGCCCACGCATCCGGTCGAACGCGCGGCGGGAACTCCGGCGCGAACTCCGTCATTCTTCCGGGATGAACGACTCCGAGCTAAAGGCCCGGGAAGCCATCCGCGATCTCGTCGCGCGCTACAACCTGTACGGGGACCGCGGAAGGATCGAGGAGCTGCTCGCACTCTTCGTCCCGGATGCCTGGATCGAAGTCGAAGGTCGCCCGCGCAACGAGGGCATCGAAGGCCTCCGCGCGCTCTTCGGCGGCGCGATCCGGCGCCCGAAAGAAGGCGCCGCCACCTGGCGCATCGCGCATCACGTCTCGTCCCATTGCATCGACCTCGAGGGGACGGCGACCGACGACAGCGAAAGTCTGCGTGCGAGCGGTCACAGCCACTACCTCGTGCTGAGCCAGCACGGCCTCGACCACTGGGGGCGCTACCGCGACGTCTACTGCGGTGCTTCCGGGCGCTGGCTCTTCGAGAGCCGCCGGGTGAGCGTCGACGGCCTCGTTCCCGGGGGCTGGGCCGACACCAATCTACAACGCGGTTGAGTACCGCGCGGGCGTCCCCGGCGGGCCCAATACGACTTCGGTACCCTGCCGTCGCGCTATTACAAGAAGCGCAGCCGCGCTTCGCGTCCGCAATCGCTTCTGATCCCCGCGAAGAGGCGAGGCGGACCGCCCGAGATCGGAGTTTCCCTTGGCCGCTCCCTTCGTCTTCAACGCCCTCGATCCCGAGACCCGACGCGACCCCTACGCGCTCTACGCCCGCGGGCGCAGCGAGTTTCCGCTGCACGTCCACGACGAACTGCCGCTTCCGGTCTTCTCGATCTTCCTCTACGACGACGTGCAGACCATGCTGCGCGACGACACCATCTGGTCGAGCGAGTTCGCCGAAGCCTTCACCGGCACGACGGTGGCCGACGAGACGCGAAAGCGTCAGGAGTCGATGATCGGCCTCGACGGAAAACCCCACCACCGACTGCGTGGGTTGGTCAACAAGGCCTTTACACCCCGGGTGGTCCAAAGGCGCGAGGCGCAGATGCGCGCAAGCGCGGCGGCTCTCGTCGACATCGCCGTCGAAACCGGCGAAGTCGACCTCGTGGAGGCGCTCACCCACCCCTTCCCGGTGCAGGTGATCGCCGAAATCATCGGCGTCCCGCCGGACGATCGGGAGCGCTTCAAGGTCTGGTCCGATCGCGCGGTCTCAAACCTCGGCACCGGCTTCTTCGAAAACACGAGCGAAGAAGACATCGCCGCCGGCGAACAACTCTTTGGCGAAATGCGGAACTACTTCATCCCGCTCGCCGAAGCCCGCCGAAAAAACCCGCAGGACGACCTCCTCACCGGGCTGGTCCAGGCCGAACACGAGGGCTCGCATCTCGATCACGCAGAAATGCTCTCGATGCTGATCCTGCTGCTCGTCGCGGGCAACGAAACCACCACGACGCTGATCGGAAACGCGGCGCTCGAACTGATGAGCCACCCCGATCAGATGCAGCGACTCCGGGCGGACTCCTCGCTCATGCCAGGCGCCATCGAAGAGGTCCTGCGCTTTGCCTCCCCGGTGCAATTCGATCCCCGTCGCGCCGTAAAGCCGACATCGCTCCACGGACACGAGATCCCCGAAAACGCCATCGTGCTCGGCTGGATCGGTTCGGCCAACCGCGATGAGAAGATTTTCGAGTGCCCCGACGTCTTCGATATCAGTAGGCAGCCGAACCCGCACATCTCCTTCGGCTTCGGTGTGCACTTCTGCCTTGGCTCGAATCTCGCGCGGCTGGAGGCACAGATCGCGATCGAGACCCTGCTCGCGAAGACGAGCCTCATCGAGCGCACGGATGACGAACCGCTGCCGCTGCACGAAAGCCCGGTCTTCCGCGCGGCAGCAAAGATTCCGGTTCGACTCGAGCCCGCGTGAACGAAGAAGCCCTCTACCGCCGCGAGGGAGGGCTCTTCGTCCCCGCGAAGACTGCCGCAAGCCCCTGGGCCTCGGATCAGCAACACGGCGGGCCCGTCCTCGGTCTGGTGGCCCACGCCGCCGAAAGCCACGTCGCCGACCCCAGCCTGCAGCCGATGCGCCTCTCGGTCGATCTGTTTCGCGCGGTCCCGCTCTCGCCCATCGAGGTGCAGGCCACGACGATCCACAGCGGGGGGCGGATCGAATTGGTGCAGGTCTCGCTTCTGGCCGAGGGCTCTCCCGTCAGTCGCGCGAATGTTCTCTTCCTGCGCGGGACGAAGGCGCGCGGCTTCGAGTCCGACGAAGAGGCGGTGCGGGGCCCCGAAGATCTCGAAACCACCTCGATGATCCCGCCGGAGCTTTGGGATCGGATTCGACCGGGCTTTCACACCCACGTCGAGGTGCGCTGGGAAACGAACCCGCGGGATCCCGACCCCATCTTCTGGGCCCGCGTGCCCGGAAAGCTGGTGGCCGGCGAAGCGTGGAGCCCCTTCCAGCGCGCGGCGAGCATCTCGGACCTCGCCAACGCAACGGCGAGCGTTCGCCGCATGGCAGCCCACCCAGAGGGCAGCACCTTCATCAACCCCGATTGCAGCCTCTACCTTTCGCGCCTGCCCGAAGGGGAGTGGATCCGTTTGCGCTGCGACCGCATCTCGGATCGGGATGGGATCGGCATCGGGGAGGTCGTACACCACGACGTGCACGGCCGCTTCGGCCGCACACTACAGGTGCGCCTCGCCCACCTGCACCCCCAGGCGGCGTTCGGAGAGCCCACCTAGGTCAGGTAGGCGTAGCGGCCGTCTGCGTCCTCGGTGCGTTCGGCGGTGCCCGCGACGCGAAGATGCTCGAGGTGCGCGTAGGTCTCGCTCTCTGCCATCGGGCCCCAGCTGCGCGGCTTGAAGAGCTTTCGCGAAAAGGCCGCCACCGAGGCGGGTTTTCCGAATGCTCTCGAAATCGCGCAGACCTTTTCGAGGCGCTCGTCGTGATGTTGCTTGATGGCGGCGCAGCGCGCGGCGAGATCGTCGAAGGGATGCCCGTGGGCTGGTAGCACCTTCGACACATCCGGAAGTGCCGCCACGCGCTCGAGCGAATCGTAAAAATTCGCCAGCGGATCGCTCTGGTGACCCAGCCCGGAAATATGCGGTGTGATCGTCGGCAGCACGTGGTCTCCCGCCAGGAACAGACCCGATTCCGGGCTGTGGAGACAGATGTGATCTTCGGTGTGGCCGGGAGTGTGCACGATGAACCACTCGCGCCCGCCGAGCGTCAGCACGTCTCCCTTCTTCACCGAATGGGTGATGGTCGGGGCGATCGCGCCGCCGTTCATGAAACGGATCAGGCGCCAGCGCAGGCGCGAACGAAGCGGAGGCCGCGGATGGTCTCCGCCCCAGGGCGTACCCCCCTGGTGCTCGTGCTTTGGAGCTGGCTTTGGAGCCGGCGCTTCGCCGACATCGCTCGCAGCGACATCAGGGATGTGCTCCACCGAGCCCTTCGGCTCGTGGATGTCGGCCGTCGCCGCACCGAAGGAGAAACTTTCGTGGGCAATGACCCGGGCGTCGGATTCGCGCGCGAGTCGCATCGCACCGCCAAAGTGGTCGGGGTGCGAGTGTGTGACCACCACGGTGTGGATGTCTTTCGGCGAAAGTCCCGCCTGGGCGAGCCGATCGCACAGCGCACGCCAGCTGCCGGTCCCGGGAAGCCCAGGGTCCACAACGGCCGCCCCATCGCGATCCACCAGCGCGTAACAGTTGACGTGGCCAAGGCCGGGAAGGCGAATGGGGAGTTCCATGCGCAGGACGTCCGGCGCGATTTCGGTGACCTCGCTCCGCGCCGGTTCCTGTTCCTGCCGTTTTGCCATCGGCGAACCCTAGTGGATTGAAATGCACCTGCCACGAAACGCCGCCTCGTGAGAACGTGCCGATTCGCGGGCACAAGGTGTAGGCAATCGGCCCCGAGCGCCTCCCGAAGCTGGCTGATAAGGCGAAGCCAGGGCGCCTCACCCGGTTGACTTGCCCGCTTGCCTTGCCAAGTGGCGGCTGCCTGATACTTTCGAGCCAAAGTCCACTCGCGTGTCGGGGTCGGGATTCGTCGCCCGAGGGTGGCTCTGCATAAAAAGGGGTATTACCTTGTCCAAGCTTGTACGAATCGTTGCACTGAGTCTCACAGTCGTCTTCTTGCCGGTGATCGCCGCGCAGGCCGACGAAATCGTCGGTTCCGACATCGCGGTACCCACCGTGATCGTCGAAGAAGTCGTCACCGCCGCACCGCCGGCCTTCGTCGACATCAACAGCACCGCCATCGGCGCGGGCATTGGCGTCACCTGGGGCAGCGGCACGCTCACCTTCGAGGGTCGCCAGCACGGCTTCGACGTCCTCGAAGTCGGGCTCGGCGAGTTTGGCGTTTCGACGCTTCGCGCCGGTGGTGCTGTGGCGAATCTCGAGAACGCCTCGGACCTCGCCGGTCACTACGTGGCCGTCGGCGCCAGCGCCGCACTCGGAACGGGCACGAGCACCCTCACGATGCACAACAGCAACGGCGTGTCGATCACGCTTAGCGGTGTGACGAGTGGCGTCCAGTTTTCGCTCGCGACCAAGGGCATTCGCATCGAGATGCGATAGCGCTGACCCGTGCTCTCCGGCGCGCTTCGCGACCGGACAACGGGATGAATAAACGGGTCGATTCGGCACTGCCGAGTCGGCCCGTTTCGCGTTCGGTCCCCACCCGCCTGTGATACGTTTCGCCGCGATGCCCGTCCCCGCTTGTGCTGCCACGTGCCTCCGTCTCGGATTCGCGCTCCTCTGCATCGCCGCAGTGGGCTGCGCATCGATCTCGCCCCCGGCTTCGGCTCCGCGCTTCGAATTCTTCGCGACCCCCGAGCCGGCATCGGACCTCTGGTTCGCCAAGGTGGCCGAGTGGCAGGCCCGTGCCTCCGCCGACACCCGGGCCGGGACCCCCCCCACCCTGGGCCCGGATTCCGAGGGCGCACGCGCGACCCCCGAAGCGGCCGAGCGATCGGGTCTGCTGCGGATCAAGATGGGAAATTTCGCCAGTAACGAAAAGCGAAACCTGGCGCGGAAGGTCAACGCCTGGTCCCAGCGCGAAGCCCGTCGTCACTACCGGATCGAAGACGACCGCAATCCTGCGCTGGACCATTGGCCGACCTTCGACGAACTGATCGCCCGCAATGGCGACGACTGCGACGGTCTCGACTTGATCGCCTACCGCCTGCTCCTCGAGTTCGGCTTTCGTCGCGATCGCGTGTACCGGGCGATCGTGAAGCGCGCCCGCGACGGTGGCAACCACATGGTGACGCTGTGGTTCGAGGATCCCGAAGATCCGTGGATTCTCGACGCGACTGGGGCCATGACCTTCCGCATGCGCCGCTTTTCGGAAATTGAAGGCTGGAGGCCGCGAAAGGTCTTCAACGAGACGGTACAGTTCGCGACCCCGCTAAAGGGGCCCGGCCCGGCCAACGACTGATTCTTCTCCACTCGCACCGCCGCGAGCGGTCGAAAGGAAAGCATGCTGCTCCCCACTCGTTCTCGCGGCTCGCTGCGAGCCGCCCTCTTCGCAGCGCTCGCCCTCAGCGCCTTCGCCGCGTCCGGTGCGGGCGCCGCCACGCCCGCCTCTGCGCCCGCTTCGGTGGAGACCGAGCGCGGTTGGATCGAAGAGATGGAGACCGCGCCGAAGGGACCGTTCACCCGGATCCGCTGGTTCTGTAGCGACGGCAGCGTGCTCCCACCGAAGGCCTACGCCTGCAAGGATCACGGCGGCGGCATCCAACACGGAGAATGGAGCGACCAGACGAAACGACTTCGTGCCAAGGGATTCCTCGTGGGAAACGTGCTCGCCGGTCTCGACCCGGAGAGCTTCACCGGAAGCGACCCGGACCTTTCGCAGCTGAAGCAGATCCTGCTCGAACGCTTCCTCATCGGCTGGGACGACGGCTGGATCTTCCGGGGCGCCCGCAGCTACCGCGGCGCACTACAGAGTGAGGACGAAGAAGCCGGCGCGCGCAAGGTGGTGATGGCGATGCTCGCCGACCCGGCCTGGCGCGCACCCGAACGATACCTGCTGCTGCGCGAAACGGTGCGGCTCTTTCCGCTCCAGGCCGACCGGGAAACGGCTTCTTCGGTGCGCCTGCAGGCGCTCGATCTCGCGAAGAAGGATGCGTCCTTCAACCCGCTTCGCGCAAAGATCCACAACGCACCCGACGCCGCCGATGCGGCGGCCGTTCGCAGCTACGCGGCGAAGAAGGGCAACGGAGCCCTGGGCGGCGAATTCGCCCGGCTCGCCGATTCCATCGACCGCCTCTACCAGAGCGCGGGGGGCATCGCAGCACTCGATGCGCTCTCCACGACGGTCGGCAACGGAGATCTGCGCGCCACGCTCGATACCGGTACGAAACGCTTGCGCGCGGCCACGACCCCCGAAGAGACGATCGCCTCGGCGAGCGCGATGATGGCGCTGCTGCGCGAGTCATTTCCCGCGCTAGAGCCCCCGGCAGTCGCACTCGAAGCCCTCGAGACCTCGCTGACCCTCGAGAACGACGTCTACGCCACTGGCAACGAACTGATGACCCAGTTGCCCGGTCTCACACGGAGGCAGCGGGTTGATCTGCTCGGCGTAAGCGCCGAAGCCCTCTACGGGGCTGGCTTCCTGAGCCGGCGTCAGCAGACGGCGGTGAATGACAGCATCGAGCGGCTCACGAAAACTCCAGATCCGAGCCTCGACACCTACCGCAGCGAGCTTCGCTACCTCGCCCGCGTGACCGAATGGTCGGATCGCGCGCTCGCCTTCAACTTCGGCGAAACGGTGCAACAGTGGGCTCAGATCGAATCCGAAGCGCATCTCTACACCCAGGACCGGATGCGGGGAAGCCCGCTTCTCGTCTACGGCGCGCTGATCGATTCCCTGTCTCTCGACGGCAATCGCCTCGCCGGAATTCGGCACGAACTCTTCGGCCAGAGCGTCGGCACCGGGCTGCGAGCGCTGAACCCCGGGCTGGCCCGGGGGGCCCTGCGGCTGGCCACAGGGGCGACTGCAAAGAACGTCGACTCCGGCGGAATCTACGTGCTGCCCGAGACCACCGCCGACCTGCCGCCAGTTTCGGGAATCCTCACCCGGGGCGAGGGCAACTCGCTCTCGCACGTCCAACTGCTGGCTCGCAACCTCGGCATCCCGAACGTGGTGGTGGCCGAGGAACTCATCGCGGTGGTCAACCAACACGAAGGAGAGCAAGTCGTTCTGGCGGTGACCCCGGGAGGCATCGTGCACCTCGACGCCTTCGGCCCGGAATGGGAAGCGGCTTTCGGAGATCTGGGTGAAGCGGCCGGGGGCACCGAGGGTCTGGTGATTCGGCCGGATCTCGAGAAACTCGACCTCAGCGTACACCGACTGGTCACGCTCTCGTCGCTACGCGCCAGCGATTCGGGGCGCCTATCGGGACCGAAGGGCGCCAACCTCGGAGAGTTGAAACACAGCTTCGGCGACGCCGTGCCTGCTGGCTTCGTGATTCCTTTCGGTATCTTCCGACAGCTTCTCGATCAGCCGCTCGCGCCCGGCGGACCGAGCGTCTGGAACTGGATGAAAGAGCGTTACACAGCGATCGCTGCGGAGAGCGATGCGGCGAAGAAAAAGGCGATGGCCGCGGCCTTCCTCAGTAACTTGCGCAACTGGATCCTGGAAGCCGACCCCGGCCCCGACTTCCGCACGGCCCTCGAAAAGCAGTTGCAGGCGAGCTTCGGCGCGCCGGGAACCTACGGGGTCTTCGTCCGCAGCGACACCAACGTCGAAGACCTGCCCGGCTTCACCGGTGCGGGCCTCAACCTGACAGTCGCCAACGTGGTGGGCACCGCGAATATCTTGAAGGCGATCCACGACGTGTGGGCCTCACCCTTTGACGAGCGCGCCTACGGCTGGCGCCAGTCGCACATGCAAGACCCGGAGTACGTCTTCCCGGCGGTGGTGATCCAACTCGCCTTCGCGAGCGACAAATCCGGGGTGATGGTGACGACCGATATCGAGGACCAGCAGCCGGGCTGGGTCACGGTCGCGATCAGCGAGGGCGTCGGCGGCGCCGTTGAAGGCCAGGCCGCCGAATCGGTACTCATCGACACCGTGAACCGGAGGCTACGACTGCTGGCCCAGGCGACTGCGCCGCGAAAGACCGTGCTCAATCCGAAGGGGGGCGTTCTGCACGTCGCCGCCAGCGGCAGCGATCGCGTCCTCACCGGCAACGAGGCCATGCAGCTGATCCAACTGGCGAAGAAGGTCCGAGATCTCGACTCGCTGCGCGACGAAAACGGCGTCGTCCGGCCCGCCGACATGGAGTTCGGCTTCAAGGACGGAAAGCTC
>CAJXIC010000039.1 GCA_913054385.1 uncultured Pseudomonadota bacterium | reverse complement strand
CTGCAGAGTGCCCGCCATGACTTCGGCGGGGGCCGTTTTCACTCGACTTCGCTGCCGGTGCTGTGGTACACAGGAGTTGTCCCCCCAAGAAAACCAGCTGTTCCCGATAGAATTGTCCCCTAGGGGACATCCAAGGATTTTGGTATGCCGTTGGACGGGTTGGGCGGACGGGCGCTTGCGATCGTGAACCAGAAGGGCGGGGTCGGGAAGACCACGACCGCGGTCAACCTCGCGGCCGGTCTCGCGCTCGAGGGTCGCGCCACCCTGTTGATCGATCTCGATCCCCAGGCCAACGCCTCCAGCGCCTTCGGGGTGGTCGCTGCCGATCGGCATATCTACGACGTTCTGATCGGCCGTCATCCGCTTTCGCAGGTGGCCAGGGCCACCGAGATCGACACCCTCCACCTGGTGCCGTCCGGTACGGACCTGGTCGGGATCGAGATCGAACTGGCCAACTCCGAAAATCGCGAGCGTCTGCTCGAGGCCGCATTGGCGGAAGCACGCGAGCACTACGAGTTCACGATCATCGATTGTCCGCCCTCGCTCAGCATCCTCACCTTGAATGCGCTCACCGCCTCGGACAGCCTGCTGATCCCACTGCAGTGCGAGTACTACGCGCTCGAGGGACTCGCGCGCCTGCTCGAAACACTCGAACGTGTGCGCGACCGCTTCAACGCAGAACTCGCGATCGAGGGTCTGCTGCTGACGATGGTCGACAGCCGAAACAACCTGAGCCGACAGGTCGAGGCCGAAGTGCGCAGCCACTTTGGCGATCGCGTCTACCAGACCAGGATTCCGCGCAACGTACGGCTCAGTGAGGCACCGAGTCACGGCAAGCCGGTCGCGCTCTACGACAACGCCTCCGCTGGCGCGCGCGCGTACGCCGCATTGACGCGTGAAATCCTTTCGCGCTCTGTGCTGCGCGATCCGCCGCTGCGCCCGCCGCAGCTCGAATCGCAAAGGCAAGCGAAGAGCGAAGCAACCGCAGGCGAGGCTTCGCCAGCCGCGTCACAACCCGAGGGAGCAGATCATGGCCGTTACGCGTAACGCGTTGGGGAGGGGCCTGGGAGCGCTTCTCCCGGGTTCTTCGACTTCATCCGCCGCCGCGGCAGAGCCCGCGCCGGTGCCCGTAGCGGTGCCGCAGCGCAGTCTCCAGGGACCGGCCGAATTGCGAATCGACGCGATCGACCCAAATCCCGACCAACCCCGACGCCACTTCGAGGCTTCGCGTTTGCAGGAACTGGTGGCCTCGATCAAGCGCCACGGCGTTCTGCAGCCGGTGGTGGTGCGCCGCGCCGGTGAGCGTTTCGAACTGGTCGTTGGCGAACGCCGCCTGCGCGCGGCGCGCGAAGCCGGTCGCGAAACGATTCCCGCGGTGGTGTCCGACTGGACTCCCGCAGATCGGCTCGAAGTTGCGCTGGTCGAGAACGTGCAGCGTGCCGACCTGAACCCGGTCGAACTCGCCCACGCCTACCGCGCGCTGGCCGACGCGGGTTCGACCCAGGACGAAATCGCTACGAGGGTGGGACTGGATCGCTCGACGGTGGCGAACCACCTGCGCCTGCTCGAGCTTCCCCAGTCGATCCAGTCGGATGTCGAGGAGGGGCGCCTCAGCCTCGGCCACGCCAAGGCGGTGCTCCAGGTGCAGAACCCCGAGCGCCGGCGGCACCTGCGCAATCGCATCGTCGAAGGCCGACTCTCGGTGCGAGAGGCCGAGCGCCTGGCGCGAGACAGCGCGACGCCGGTGCGGCCGAGGGCTGCCAGGGAAGGCGGATCCGTCGAGGCAAACGCAGGGTTCCGAGCGCTGGCCGAGGCGCTCGAGCGCCAACTGCAGACCCGGGTGCGGATCGTCGGAGACGCCAAAAAAGGGCGCGTCGAGGTCCATTACGCGAGCGAAGAGGACCTGAAGCGGATCGGTCGCTTGATCCTCGAGGGGGAGTGAGCGCTTGGCCGAGGTCGACCCCGTTCGGGTGCCCACGCCCACCCCCGAGGCCGCTCCCGACCGCCGTAGCCCGGTGATCGGCGAGGGCTGCCGCTTTGTTGGGGTCCTGACCTTCCGGGGCGAGGCCTGGATCGAGGGCGACTTCCAGGGCGAGATCGAGGCCCGTGGCACCCTCGGGGTGGGCCCCCGTGCCCGAGTGGGCGCTCGGCTGCGGGTCGATGAGCTGATCGTGGCGGGAGAATTCGAAGGCGATGTCGTGGCTCGCCACCGGATTGAGCTGCGCGCGACGGCCCGGGTCCGCGGCAACCTGCAAGCTCCGCGGATCTGCTTTGAAGAGGGCTGCATCGTTCGCGGCCACTGCCGCACGGGCTGAAGGGCTCCAGCACCCCCGGGGCCCTGGCGGTCGGCTCTGGAGGACCCCGCGGCCGACTCTTTTCGGTCGCCGCTGCGGGCCTTCGGTCTTCGAGTCTGCGGGAAGATCGCCCGGGCGGAGTCTCGAAAGCTCCGAGAAGAGGTCCCGGGTGCCTTGAAACTAGCGCGGGCTATGTAAAACTTGTCGCGCCTCGCCACCAGCGCGAGGAGCGGGAGGTTCCTGCGAATGGCTGTGGCCACTCGGCGAGGGCCCGCCCGGGAATCCAATCACGGATTCGAGCTTCGAAAAGATTCGAGGTTCGAGACCGGAACCCGAAGGACCTGCGAAGTCCGTGGGCCGTTCGCTCCGAGCCCTTCGCGGGGGCCGCCCACGCATCGAGATCGGGGCGAGCCGAAACCGGGGACGGGCGAAGGGTGTGGAGTTGGTCGGAATGAGGAATACGGGCAGTCGACGGGCGCGAACGATCACGGGTGCCGGCGCAGCGTTTGCGGCGTTGGTCGCGGCTCCCGCGCAGGCCGCCGACGGTCTCGTGTTGGTGCCCGAGGCGACGCTGCTCGTGGTGCTCCTTGTCGCCTTTACGCTGCTTGTCTTCCCGGTCAACGCGTTGGTTTTCAAACCCCTCTTCCGCGTGCTTGCTCTGCGCGAAGAACGCATCGCCGGCGCGCGAAGACGCGCTTTGGAACTCGAGCGCGACGCCGCCGACGTCCTTGCGCGTTATCGCCAGGCCATCCACGACGTGCGCGAAGAGGCGGAGCAGAGCCGACGCGTGGGCCTCGAAGAAGCGCGCACCGAATCCGGCAGTGTTTCCACAGCCGCCCGCTCCCAGGCCGAATCGGTGTTGCAGGCCGGGCGCGAAGAGCTCGACGCCTGGCTCGATCAGGCGCGCAACGAATTGCGCGGCAGCGCCGACTCGCTCGCTCGCACCGCCGCCGAGCGCGTGCTCGGACGGAGCCTGTCGTGAGCAGCGCATTGCGAAGCGCTCTCCTTGTCAGCGTGTGGCTTCTCGCCACGGCGGCGCCGGCGCTTGCGTCGGGCGGCGACGAGGGCGGCAACCCCTGGGTTGAGTTCATGTGGGAGGCGCTGAACCTCGCCCTCCTGGTGGGAGTGATCGTCTACTTCGCCCGCAGCCCCGTGCGCGAATTCTTTGCGGGTCGGCGCGAGCAGATCAAGGGCGAGCTCGAGAGCGCCGCCTCTGTACTCGGCGAAGCCGAGGCGCGCTTCGCCGAGTGGGAGCAGAAGTTGGGCGCTCTCGACATCGAGCTCGAGAAGATCCGCGAAACCGAGCGTCGGCGGGCCCAACAAGAACGAGCGCGCATCCTCGAGGACGCGCGAGAGGCCGCACTGCGCATCGAGCGTGACGCGAAGACCTCTATCTTGCGCGAGCAGCGCCGGGCCCAGGCGGCCCTGCAGCGTGAAGCCGGCGAGCTGGCCGTCGAGATGGCCGCCGTGATCCTGCGAGAAACGATGCAGGATGAAGACCGCGACCGACTCGTTGATGAGTTCATCGGAAGCATCGAGGCGAGCCACGCCACTGGGTCGGGGAGCTAGCGGCCGATGAAGACCACGGCAGCTGCAAGGCGCTATGCGAAGGCCGTCTTCTCCCTGGCGCAAGAAGACGACGAAGTCGCCGGGATCCGCGGCGAGTTGGCCTTGATCGGTGAGATGATCGAGACCTCGAAAGAACTCGAGGATGTCCTGCTGACGCCGCTCCATCCCGTAGAGGAGCGCAAGCGCGTACTCGCGGCGCTGATCCTGCACGCGGGTGTCGGCGCCACCGTGCGCAAGTTCATGGCCTTCGTCGTCGACCAACGGCGCCTGGTCGACTTCGAGGGGATCCGGGGTGAATACGACCGGCTCGCCGATGAGCTCTCCGGGCTGGTGACTGCGGAAGTGGTCAGCGCGAGCGCCCTCTCTACGGATCGCGAGGAGCGCCTGCGCCGCGCCCTCTGTCTTGCGACCGGATACGACGTCCGGCTCGAAGTCCAAATCGACCCGGAACTCCTCGGCGGCGCAGTCGCCAAAGTGGGAGACCGGGTCTTCGATGGCACGCTGCGAACGCAGCTCGACCAGCTGCGAACCAGCGTTACGAAGGAATCCTGAGCAATGAACATCAAGCCGGGCGAGATCACCGACATCCTGAAGCGGGAGATCAAGGAATACGAGCGCGAGATCGACATGGCCGAGACGGGCACCGTCTTGTCTGCGGGTGACGGCATCGCGCGGGTCTACGGCCTCGAAAAGGTCCAGGCAGGCGAGCTCGTCGAGTTCAGCGCGGGCGTGCAGGGCCTGGTCCTGAACCTCGAAGAGGACAACGTCGGTGTTGCGCTGATGGGCGAATCATCGAAGATTCGCGAGGGCGACCTGGTACGCCGCACCGGGCGGATCATCGACGTGCCCGTGGGCGAGGGTCTGCTCGGCCGCGTCATCGACGCGCTCGGCAACCCGATCGATGGCAAGGGCCCGATCGAGAGCAGCGAGCGCCGCCGGGTCGAGATCAAGGCGCCGGGCATCGTGACCCGGAAGTCAGTGGCGCAGCCGCTGCATACGGGCATCAAGTGCATCGACTCGATGACGCCGATCGGTCGCGGTCAGCGCGAATTGATCATTGGCGACCGCCAAACCGGTAAGACCGCAATCGCCATCGACACCATCATCAACCAGCGCGATACCGACGTCCATTGCATCTACGTGGCCATCGGCCAGAAGCAGTCGACGGTGGCCCAGGTGGTGGCCAAGCTCTCCGAGCACGACGCGATGGAGTACACCACGGTCGTCGCAGCCTGCGCCAGCGAACCGGCCCCGTTGCAGTTCATCTCGGCCTACACGGGTTGCACCGTGGGCGAGTGGTTCCGCGACAACGGCAAGCACGCGCTGATCGTTTACGATGATCTCTCGAAGCAGGCGGTGGCCTACAGGCAGCTCTCGCTGCTTCTGCGCCGGCCGCCGGGCCGCGAGGCCTACCCGGGTGACGTCTTCTACCTGCACTCGCGGTTGCTGGAACGCGCGGCGAAGTTGAACGAAGACTTCGGCGGCGGCAGCCTGACGGCGCTTCCGATCATCGAGACCCAGGCGGGCGATGTCTCGGCCTACATCCCCACCAACGTGATCTCGATCACCGACGGTCAGATCTTCCTCGAGACCGACCTCTTCAACTCCGGCATACGGCCGGCGATGAACGTGGGCATCTCGGTCTCGCGGGTGGGCGGCGCGGCCCAGACCAAGGCCACCAAGAAGGTGGCGGGCCAGTTGAAGCTGAACCTCGCCCAGTACCGCGAGATGGCCGCTTTCTCGCAGTTCGGCAGCGACCTCGACAAGGCCACCCAGGAGCAGCTCGCCAACGGCGAACGCCAGACCGAGATCCTGAAGCAACTGCAGTACTCGCCGCTCAAGATGGAGGATCAGGTGGTTTCGATCTTCTCGGCCACGCCGCCAAAGGGTCGCGACTCCTGGATCCGCCGCTACGAACTGCGTGACATCCTGCGCTACGAGCAGGAAATGCTCGCGTATGTCCGCGAAAACCACGGCGGCGTGCTCGACGCGATCGGTCAGAGCGGCCAGCTCGACGATGAGACCGAGGCGAAGCTGGTGGCGGCCCTCGACGAGTTCGCCGGGGTTTTCCAGGCCACGGGTGGCAGTTCTGATTCAGAGGAGGCTGCGGCCTAGCCTTGCCGAATCTGCGCGACATTCGCCGGCGCATCTCCAGCGTCGAGAAGACCCAGCAGATCACCTCCGCCATGCGGATGGTGGCGGCGGCAAAGCTGCGCCGGGCCCAGGAGTCGATCGAGGCGGCGCGGCCCTACGCCGAACGCATGCGCAACACGCTTTCGGAGGTGGCGGCGTCCCAGACCGACGCCGCCCACCCGCTACTGGTGCGGCGCGAGAGCGTCGAGAAGGTCGAGTTCGTGGTCGTGACCTCCGATCGCGGGCTCGCCGGCGCCTTCAACGCCAACGTTCTGAAGCGTGCCGAAGCCATGATGAAGAAGTGTCTGGCCGCAGGGCAGACGCTCGAGATCACCACCGCCGGGCGCAAGGCCAGCGAGCACTACCGAAGGCACCGGCCCGACCAACTGGTAGAGAGCTACGAACTCGGCGGCTGGATCTCCTACGACCAGGCGGCCCATATCGGCCGCCGCATCATCCACCGCTATGAAGCCGGTGAGGTCGACGAGGTGGTGCTCGTCTACTCGGAGTTTGTTTCGATCCTCACCCAGCGGCCCGTCTCCCACGTACTGGTGCCGCTGGCCGCCGCCGAGTCCGCTGAATTGGTCGAAACCGCCGAGACGAGCGACCTGCCGCCCCATGAGATCGAGCCCGACGCAGAGAAGTTGCTGGCGCTGATGGCACCCACCGCGGTCGAGGTCGCGCTGTATCGCGCGTTGCTCGAGAACCAGGCCGGCGAACACGCCGCCCGGATGACCGCGATGGAAAATGCCACGCGCAATACCAAGGATCTGATCGAGCGCCTCACCCTCGAATTCAACCGAGCCCGCCAGGCCGCGATCACGAGCGAGTTGGTGGAGATCGTCACGGGCGCTCAAGCCGTCGAATAGAACACACGGGGCGAATGCCTTCGCCCCGTCGCAGGAGAGTGAAAGATGGAAGGTGGAAAGATCGTCCAGGTAATGGGCCCGGTGGTGGACGTCGAGTTCGCGCCCGGCAACCTGCCCGAGATCTACACGGCGCTTCGCACGACGAATGCCTCGATAAACGACCAGCCCGACAATCTCGTTGTCGAGGTGGCTCTGCACCTCGGCGAGAACACCGTGCGCTGCATCGCCATGGACACCACCGACGGCCTCACCCGCGGCCAGGCGGTGAAGAGCACCGGGGCGCCGATCTCGGTGCCGGTGGGCCCGGCGACCCTCGGCCGCATCATGAATGTGATCGGCGAGCCGGTCGACGACCGCGGCCCCATCGAGGCCGAGAAGACCTTACCGATCCACCGCCCGGCGCCGGAATTCGTCGACCAGTCGACCAACGTTGAGGCCCTCGAGACAGGCATCAAGGTGATCGACCTGATCCAGCCCTATCCGAAGGGCGGCAAGGTGGGCCTCTTTGGCGGCGCGGGTGTGGGCAAGACCGTCGTGATCATGGAATTGATCAACAACATCGCCAAGGAGCACTCGGGCTACTCGGTTTTCGGCGGCGTGGGCGAGCGCACCCGCGAGGGCAACGACCTGTGGAACGAGATGATGGAGGCGAAACTCGCCGACGGCACCACGGTGCTCGACAAGACGGCCCTCGTCTACGGCCAGATGAACGAACCCCCGGGAGCGCGCGCACGCGTCGGCCTCTCCGCCCTCACCGTCGCGGAATACTTTCGCGACGAAGAGGGACAGGACGTCCTGCTCTTCATCGACAACATCTTTCGCTTCACCCAGGCGGGCTCCGAGGTCTCGGCGCTACTCGGGCGCATCCCCTCCGCGGTGGGCTACCAGCCGACCCTCGCCACCGACATGGGCGAGTTGCAGGAGCGCATCACCTCGACCACCAAGGGTTCGATTACATCGGTGCAGGCGATTTACGTACCCGCGGACGATCTCACCGACCCCGCGCCGGCCACCGCCTTTACCCACCTCGATGCCAGTACCGTGCTGTCGCGCGCGCTCACCGAGATCGGCATCTACCCGGCGGTGGATCCCCTCGACTCGACCAGCCGTATCCTCGACCCGCAGATCGTGGGCCAGGAGCATTACGGCGTGGCGCGCGACGTGCAGCAGATTTTGCAGAAGTACAAGGATCTGCAGGACATCATCGCGATTCTCGGCATGGACGAACTCTCCGAGGAGGATCGGATCACGGTCGCCCGCGCGCGAAAACTGCAGCGTTTTCTGTCGCAGCCCTTCACGGTGGCCGAGCAGTTCACCGGTACGCCGGGAGTCTACGTGCGCCTTGACGACACGATCCGCGGCTTCAAGGAGGTCCTCGAGGGCAAGCACGACGGCCTCCCGGAACAGGCTTTCTACATGGTGGGCACCATCGAAGACGCCATCGAAAAGGCAAAGTCGCTCGCCTAGGCGAGCTTAGGTGCGAAGGGTCCCATGGCACTCGAACTCACAATCGTCACGCCCGAAGGCGAAGCCTTCGCTAGCGCAATCGAATCGGTGGTCCTCCCCGGCACCGAGGGCGAATTCGGGGTGCTCGAGGCACACGAGCGTTTGCTCACCGCGCTGCAGCCCGGACCGGTCGAGATCCGCGGCGCCGACGGCGCGGCCTCCCAGTGGGCGGCGGTGACCGATGGCTTTGTCGAAGTGACCGGCGAGCACGTCGTGGTGCTGGTCGACCACTGCATCCTGGCGGGCGATATCGATGCGGCTACGGCCGAAAAGGATCGTGCCGAAGCCGCCGAAGAACTCCGCGGCCTATCGGGCGCCGAAGAGAACGAAACTCGCCGCGAGGAACTCGAGAAGGCGATCGCCATCGCCGAGGTTCGCATCGACGTCGCGGGCCGCACCAGCGCCTGAGGTCGGAGCCCCGCAAAGGGGCTCTTCGGAATGCGATTCCGAGACCCGGTTCGCCGCCCGGGCGGGCGCTGTCGACTACGTTTTGACCGATGGCTTCGCTTTTGGGAACGGCCGCATGGGGCGCCCCGATTCGAGCCTGCGCTGGGTATCATTCCACAGCCGCTCGTGCGATTGGAAGCATGCGACGATCGACTGCAGGCGGAAACGCAGGGCCGTATTGACGGTCTGCGTCGCCTTGCAGTCTGCGATCCCACGCTGAAGCAGAGAGCGCTCGCTGCAGGGCTCCGTCGGTCGCGCCGCAAAGAAGTACTTCTCGTACTCGATCCGCAGGGCTTCGAGGCCTGTTTCGATGCGACGAATGCGGGCTTCCACGTTTTCTCCCGAGGTTTGCTGCGGCGCCTGCGGGGCGCCGCACCTCTGCAGTTCGGCAAGTTTGGCCCTCTGCTTGAGCGCTAACGGGAGGGGGGGCGCGACGTGCGACGCACTCGGGAGCGATACGCGCCGTGCACGGGCCCGCGGCCTGATAGACTGGCGCGTCGTGAAGCGGCTCTTCGAGAATGCCGAGGTATTCGACCCCGAAGCGGCGGGCCCGAGGGGTGCGGCGCTGCTCGTCGAGGATGGGCGCATCGAGGCGCAGCTCGAGCCTGGGGAGGCGACCACGGTGGACGCCGAGCGCGTCGACCTCACGGGCTATTCCCTCGCCCCCGGCTTCATCGACCTGCACTTCCACGGCGAATTGGTCTTTGCCCGGGGCGCCGAATTCGGGGCGGCCCTCCAGCGCAGCGCACGCGCGCGCCCCGCCGAGGGCACCACCGCCTTTCTCGCCACCTCGGTGGCGTGGCCCGGCGCCCGGCTGCGGGACTTCGTGCTGGAAATGGCCGAAGCGGTGGCGACCGGCACGCCGGGCGGCGCGCGGGCCATCGGGATCCACCTCGAGGGCCCCTGGATCAATCCCGAGGCCGCGGGTGCCCAGCCCGGCGAGGCGATCCGTGCCTGCGACCCTCGCGAGATCGACGAACTGCTGGCGCTCGCGGCCGGCACCGTGAAGCTTGTGACCCTCGCGCCCGAGGTTTCCGGAAGCCGCGCGCTGCTCGCCGCCCTGGCCCGGGCGGGCGTCGTCGCGGCCCTCGGCCACAGTCTGGCGAAAAGCAGCGCCGTCGATGCCGCCATCGGCGAGGGCCTCTGCCACGTCACCCATCTCTTCAACGCGATGGGCGGAACCCGGCACCGAAACCCCGCGCGCAAAGCTGCCTACGGCGACGACGAACTTGCGGGACGCTTGCTTGGCGACGACCGCCTCGGCTGCGACCTGATCTGCGACGGCGTACACGTCCACCCAGACTGGGTGGTGGGGGCCTGTCGTGCGAAGGGCGAGCAACTGAGTCTGATCAGCGACCGCGTCGAGCTACCCGCCCAGGCGGCCGGCTCGGGCGCGAGCGAATTCGGGGCGGGTGGGCTTCGCGACGACGGCCAGGCAATTCGCCTGGCCGATGGACGCCTGGCGGGGAGTTCGCTGTCGCTCGACCGAGCGATCCGCAACGCCGTGGCCTTCGGTGCCCTGTCGCGGATCGAGGCGATCGCCGCCTGCAGCCTGCGGCCCGCGAAACTTCTCGGGATCGAAGCCGAGCGCGGAACCCTGCGACCCGGGGCGCGCGCCGACTTCGCGATTCTCGACGGCCGCGGCGAAGTCGCGCAGACCTGGATCGGCGGCGAGCGGGTCTTCTAGAACAGGAAAAAGAAACAGGGACGGGTTTTCTTTTTTTTCGAAAAACAA